>NZ_DATCNW010000330.1:0-14065 GCF_036565025.1 Pengzhenrongella sp. | reverse complement strand
GGGCGAGCCGGAACGCCTCCGGGTCGGCCGCCGCTCGCAGCAGGGGGTTGGTCAGCAGGGCGCGGGCCGCGCGTACCTGTTCCTCGCGGTCGCGCTCGTCGAGGACCGTGGCGATGCGGGGTGCGAGGCCGTCGAGACCGCGCGGGTCGTGGCCGGCCGTCATACCTCGACCGTCCCGACGAGCGCGATGTCGACCAGGTGGTCCGGTCCGCTCAGCGTCCCGTCCACCGTCCGCAGGCTCATCGGCGGAGCGTCGGGCAGCGGGGTGATGACCAGGCGCAGGCCGCCGTCGGAGGTGGAGATCTCGGCCGTCGCGCCGCCCGGGCGCAGGGCCGCGAGGCCGTCGCCGAGCAGGGCGAGGAACAGCCGAAACGACTCGCGGTCCAGCACGCTGAACCCCGACAGCGGCACGGGACCGTCGGTCAGCACCCGGCGACGCGCGGCGGCGGTCTGCTCGGACTGCTCGCGGGCGCGGTCGGCGAGCAGGGCCTTCGCGTTCGAGCGGTCCGTGACGCGGTTCTGGCGGCCTCGCCGCTCGTAGCTGCCGGTCTTGCGCAGCTGGGGGCTGACCTGCAGGGCAGGCGCGTCCGCCCACGGCGTGGCGGGCCCGACGCGTTCGCGCTCCCAGGCCTCCTCCGTCTCGAGGGTGCTCGAGAGGTGGCGTGCGGAGGTGAGGCCGAAGGCCGTGCGCCAGAGCCGGTGCCGCGACGGCTCGTCGGGAAGCGCGGCGAACCACGAGGCGAGGGTCAGGAAGTCGGCGGACCGGTCCGAACGCCCCGAGTTGCGGTCGTGCAGCGCGGCGACGACGGCGAGCAGGGACGGGATCGCCGAGCGGGCCCGCGCGCGCAGCAGCTTGGCCTCGCTGTCCCGCGCCGGGGTGGCGACGAACCAGTCGGTCAGCCCCTCCCACCGGCGTAGCCACGTGGCGGCGAGCTCGGCGGCGTGGTCGGGTGCGGTGGCCCCTGGCGCCTGCCCGACGCCGGTCGGGGCCGGTCGGGCGGGCCCCGCGCCGGTGGGCGGGCCGGGCGCCAGGCCCGGCGCGGAGTCCTGGGCCTCGCGGTGCGCGGCGATCTCGCACAGGCGCGCGACGTCGTCGGGCGTGAAGCGGCCGAGGAGCTGGCTGATCTGCGCGCCGCGCGTGACCAGGTCGGCGATGAAGCGTTCGAGGTACCCGATCAGGCGGTCCTTGTACGCGAGGAACGCGTCGAGGTCGGCGTCCTGGAGGTCGATCGAGCGCTGCACCGAGCCCATGAAGACCACGGCGTTGTCCGCGAGCTCGGTGAATCTGTCCCGAAGGGATCGCAGGTCCTGGTGGACCCGCGCCTCGTCCAGGTGGCCGTCGGGGTGCGCCAGGGCGTCGCGCAGTGAGCGG
This sequence comes from Pengzhenrongella sp., assembly GCF_036565025.1. Taxonomy (NCBI): domain Bacteria; kingdom Bacillati; phylum Actinomycetota; class Actinomycetes; order Micrococcales; genus Pengzhenrongella; species Pengzhenrongella sp. Next base: position 12,693 of record NZ_DATCNW010000330.1, on the reverse strand, counting down.
AGCAGGATGGCGATGTCCTCGAGCGCGACCGCCTGCAGGGCGCCGCGGGAGCCCAACGAGTCGTCGTACTGGCGCAGCGCACGTTCGGCCGCCTCCCCTTGGTGGGACAGCTGGTAGAGCATGCGGCGGCGGTAGAAGTCCTCGATCGCGGTGACGCGGCTCGAGTCGGGGAAGGCGAGCAGGTTGCCCCAGAGCGGGTCGGCGAGCTTGTCGAGCGCCGCGACGATCGCGTCCTCGGCTATTGGCGGGCCGTCGTCCTCCAACGCCGACCGGACGTCCTCCGGGCGCAGGTGCACCGTGAACCGTTCCTTGGCGCGCACGAAGGCCTGCATGACGCGCCGGTACAGGACGGCGTTGGGCACCGTCGCGTAGGCGAACGGGGCGTAGCTCCCGCCGGGCTGATCGGTGCTCGAAGTCACGCCGGACAGTTTTCCACGGGGAGGGGACAGGCGCGGTCCGACGAGGGCTTGGCCGCCGAAGTAGTGCCGCCGCGCCGGACTAGAGCACTGGAACGCTCTACCTCGGCGGGCGGGTACTACCTCGGCGAAAGGGGCGCGAGGGGGGTGAATCGTTAGCGGGACTGGAGGGCGTCCAGGGCTACGGCCATGGCGGCGGCGACGCGGCCGTCCAGGGCGCCGTCGGGCACGGTGATCACGTAGCGGTCGCGCAGGGAGTAGCGGCGCGTCGAGGCCATCATCAGGCGGCCGGACGGGTCCGTGAAGTCGAAGTGGAAGACGAACGGGATCGGGATCTCGCCGATGAACGGGATCAGCTGCCAGACCCGCCGGAAGACCGCGATCGCGGCGTTGCGCTCCTGGCCGAGGGCGCGCGCACAGGCTCGCACGCGCGGTCCGGCCGCGGGCGACAAATGCCCGACTTCACGCAAATGGGTGTGCCGGGCGGAATGCGGCACCGGAAACGGCCGGTCGCGCACGCCGGGTGGCCTTGACTTCGAGCGCACTTGAAGGCGCAGGCTCGTACGCATGACGACACACACCCTCCCCACCCGCACCCTCGGTAGCGTCGCGAACGGCACGGCGCTGGCTGTCTCCGCGCTCGGCCTCGGCTGCATGGGCATCTCGGAGTTCTACGGCCAGACGCTCGAGCACGGCACCGCGGCGGAGACCGACGGGATCGCCACGATCCGCCGCGCGCTCGACCTCGGCGTGAGGCTGCTCGACACCGCCGACATGTACGGCCCGTTCACCAACGAGCGCCTGGTGGGTGCGGCGATCGCCGGCCGCCGGGACGACGTCGTGCTGGCGACCAAGTTCGGCATCGACCGGGACGTCGCGTCCGGCGCACGGCGCGGCGTCAACGGCCGGCCCGAGTACGTGCGCGCCGCGGCGGACGCGAGCCTGCTCCGGCTCGGCGTCGACCACATCGACCTGTACTACCAGCACCGCGTCGACCCGACCGTACCGATCGAGGAGACCGTCGGGGCCATGGCCGAGCTCGTCGCGGCCGGCAAGGTGCGCCACCTCGGGCTGTCCGAGGCGAGCGCCGCGACGATCCGCCGCGCGCACGCCGTGCACCCGATCACCGCGGTGCAGACCGAGTACTCGCTGTTCACGCGCGACGTCGAGGCGCAGATCCTGCCCGTGCTGCGCGAGCTCGGCATCGGGCTGGTGCCGTACTCCCCGCTCGGGCGCGGCTTCCTGACCGGCACGATCACCTCAACGAGCGAGCTCGCGGCGGACGACTTCCGGCGCGCGAACCCGCGGTTCCAGGGCGCGGCGTTCGAGGCGAACCTCGCGCTGGTCGGCGCGGTCCGCGACCTCGCCGAGGCAAAGGGCATCACCGCCGGACAGCTCGCGCTCGCCTGGGTGCTCGCCCAGGGCGAGGACGTCGTGCCGATCCCGGGGACCAAGCGCATCGCGTACCTCGAGCAGAACGTGGGCGCGGCCGCGGTCCAGCTGTCCGACGACGACCGGGCGGCGCTCGACGCCGCGGTGCCGGCGAGCGCCGTGGTTGGTGACCGGTACGCGGACATGAGCTCGATCAACGCCTGACCGGCGGCGGTTGGGGTGGCTCGGCGGGTGGGCCGGCCGACGTCGGCCCGGCCGCGAGCCGGGTTCGGCCACCGGATGAGTCCAGCGAGCTGCTCGTGCCGTCGGCCGCCCCCGCCCCCGGCCACTACGCCACCGGCTCGATTCGTGCTCCGAACTGGGAGTTGTTGTCCTATTTCGGCGGAGAGCAACAACTCCCAGTTCGATGACGACGAGGGCCCTGGCCGGCTCGGCGGCTGGGGCGGAGCCGGTACTCGGGCTGCCGGGTGGCTCGGTGAGAGCCGGCACGCCGGACCGGGTGGCTCAGCAGGGGCGCCCGAGCGGAGCGAGGAGTCAGCACCGGCCCACTGCGAGACCGCGCGAGCGCTCCCCAAACATTGACTTTGAGTGCACTCGAAGAGTCATCATCGGAGCATGTCCCTCGCGACCCTTGCCCCGCCGCTGTCCATCGCCGACGCCGCGTCGGCGTCGGGCCTGACGACGCACACGCTGCGGTACTACGAGCGGGACGGGCTGATGGTCGCCGGCGTCGGACGGTCGGCGTCCGGACATCGCCGGTACACCGAGCGCGACCTCGCGTGGATCACGATGATCACCCGGCTGCGCTCGACGGGCATGCCGATCCGCGAGGTCCGCGCGTACGCCGAGCTGGTCCGGGCGGGAACGGGCAACGAGGCCGAGCGGCTCGCGCTGCTGCGCGCGCACCGCGAACGGGTGCTCGCCCAGCTGGCCGAGATCAGCGAGAACCTCGAGGCGATCGACCACAAGGTCGAGCTCTACGAGGCGCACCTCGCGAAGTAGGACCCGCCCCGACAGGCCCGGACGTGTCAGACCCAGCGCGCGGTATAGACCGCGCAACGTCTGACAGATGTCTCGCTGCTGGACGTCAGACGTAGCGCGCGCCAGGGATCGCGCGAGGTCTGACACGAGCCGGGGGTGCGGCCCGTGACGAGGAACTCGAGGCGGTCCGGTCGGGGCGAGGGGTCGAGCGGCGCACACCCGTTGACATCGACGCCGTCGCCCGTCATCTGAGGTCATCTCAGGATAGGTCGCGCGCCTTCGTGCTTTGACCTGATCGCTAGGGTGAGCAGCACCTACGTGAGGAGCCGCGATGACCGTCGAATCACACCGCCGGGTGAGCATGCTCGAGGCCGAGGCGCACCTGAGCACCCTGATCTGCGCCGTGGAGAACGGGGAGACAGTGGACATCACCCGGCGCGGTCGACCGGTCGTCACCGTCTCGCCGCTGTTCGCCCCGAAGCGATCGATCGACCTGGCCTGGTTGAAGGTCGTCGCGGACTCGATGCCGCTGCGTGCCGCCGCCGCGGGCGACCTCGCCCGCGAGCTTCGTGAAGCCTCCCGCTACTGATGCGTTCGCGCCGTCCCGAGGTGGTGACCTACCGGGTCCGGGTGGACCTGGACGACTCCGAGCCGCCGATCTGGCGCCGCGTCGAGGTCGCCAGCGACCTGCGCCTGAACGATCTGCACACCGTGCTCCAGGTCGCGATGGGCTGGACCGACTCCCACCTGCACGAGTTCGCGCTGGGCGACTCGCGGCGTGATCCGCGAATCGAGCGGTTCGCGACCGCCGAGGACCTCGCCGACGGCGACACCGGCGTGCCCGAGTCCGAGGTCCGGCTCGACGAGGTGCTCCGCAACGAGGGCGACTCGCTCATGTACACCTACGACTTCGGCGACGGCTGGGAGCACACGCTGCGCCTGGACGCGGTGCTCGCCCGGCCCGACGACGCGCCGCGCGCTCGCTGCACCGACGGCCGGCGGGCCTGCCCGCCCGAGGACTGCGGGGGGATCGGCGGCTACCTCGAGCTGCTCGACGCCGCGCGCGACGACGTCGGCGGGCTGGGCTCCATGGCGGCGGAACGCTTCGACGTCGAGGAGGTCAACGAGCTGTTCGCGCTATGGACGACGTCGGCCGGGACGCCGGGCGCGATCGCCTCGCGCGGGCTGTCGGGGGTCGTGCCGGACGGGCCGCCCTCGTCGATCGGTGTCGCGCACCTGCCCGGACCGGTCGCCGAGCTGCTGGACCGCGCGGACGGTCCTGGACGGTTGACGCTGCTCGGCCTGATCACGCGCGCCGGCCTCGACGCCGCCGTCCTGATCGACACCCGAGCGGCCGAGCGGATGGTGCGGCCGTTCGTCGGCCTGGTGCAGCACGTCGGCGAGGCAGGGGTCGCCCTGACCGCCGCCGGGTACCTGAAGCCGCCGGACGTGCGGGCCGTCGCGGAGGTGCTCGGCGTCGCCGACGAGTGGTTCGGAGCGCTCAACCGGGAGAACCAGACCTACCCGGTGCTCGCCGCGCGCGAGGCCGCGCAGCACCTGGGCCTGCTGCGCGCGGCCAAGGGGCGGCTGCACGCGACGCGCGCCGGCATGCGGCTCGCCGATGACCCGGTCGGCCTGTGGCGACACATCGCGGCCAGGCTCCCGCTCGGCCGGGCTCCCTACGAGCGTGATGCCGGGCTGATCGAGCTGCTCGCGACGGCCGCCGCCGCCGTCGGCGGTGCGGGGGGTTTCGAGACCGAGGTGCGTGCCGGGGGTGTGGAGGGCGCGATGGAGGACCTGGCCACCGCCGAGTCCGACGCCGTCGCGCATGCGGCGGTGATGTCCGCGATCGGGTGGACGCGCGCCGACGGAACCCCGTTGAGCGCCCAGGACGTCGGCGGTGACGCGCGCCGGACGACCGACGTGCTGCGCCGCCTCGGGGTGTTCGCCGGGCGATCCCGGGCAGGCGGAGTCGGCCAACCCACGCGCGACGGCGCCGCCTTCGTCCGTGCGGCCCTCGGCACCTGGCCCTGACGCTCGGGCCAGGCACTCGGCCTGACGTTTGGGCCTGACGCTGGTGCCTGCGGAGATGCACCCGGATGTTCACGGTCCGGGAGTCCGCGCGCCTGGTGGCGTTCACCACGAACCTGCACGGTGAGCCCGCCACCAGCTCACGACGCGCGAGGACCAGACCATGAGACCCGATCGACGCTCGATGATCCAGGCCGGGGCCGGGCTCGCCGTGCTCGCGCTCAGCACGACGCTGGCGGCCGGTCCGGCTGCCGCCGAGCCGGGCGACGGCGACCGGTTCACGTTCGCCGTCATCGGCGACATCCCCTACGGCGACGCGCAGATCGCCGCGTTCCCGCACGTCATCAAGCAGATCAACGCCGACCCGGACGTCCGGCTCGTCGACCACCTCGGGGACATCAAGTCCGGGTCCACGCTGTGCAGCGACGACTACTTCGCGCAGATCAAGGCGCAGTTCGACACCTTCGTCGACCCGCTCGTGTACACCGTCGGCGACAACGAGTGGACCGACTGCCACCGGCCGAACAACGGCGCCTACAACCCGCTGGAGCGGCTGGCCCGGATCCGGTCGGTGTTCTTCGCGCGCCCCGGGTACACCCTCGGCCGGCACTCGGTCCAGGTCGCCTCGCAGGCCGCCGCGGGCTATCCCGAGCAGGTCCGGTACACCCGCGCCGGCGTGGCCTTCGCGGCCCTGCACGTCGTCGGCAGCAACAACGGGCTCGCTGCGTGGACCGGCAACACGGCGCCGACCCCCGAGCAGGCGGCCGAGGTCCGGGACAGGACCGCGGCGGCGATCACCAACATTCGGGATACCTTCGCCGAGGCCCGCGACTCCCACGACCGGTCGGTCGTGCTGCTCACCCAGGCGGACATGTTCGATCCGACCGTGCCGGGCGCGGCGTTCGCCGACTACTCCGCGTTCCAGCCGATCGTGGCGGCCATCGCGAGGGAGTCCGCCGCCTTCGACGGTCCGGTGTACCTCTTCAACGGGGACAGCCACGTCTACAACGCCGACCGGCCGCTCGCTCCGGGGTCGCCGTGGCTCTCGTTCTACGGGATTGACACCCCGTCCGCCAACCTGTCGCGCGTCACCGTCGACGGCTCGACCGGCCTGAACAACTACCTGAAGGTCACGATCGACCCGAGCAACCCCGCCGTCCTGAGCTGGACGCGGGTGCCGTTCGCGTCCTGACCGGAGCCGGCGCACCAGGTTTCGGCAGGGCTCGGCCGCGGGCTTCGCCGCGGGCGAACGGGGCGGGGCATGAACCCGGGCGTCGCCGGGGTTGTATTGCCATGGACGACGTCATGGACGCTTACTCTCGCGTAGTCACCTCGGTCGCGGCGGCGCTGCAACCGAGTGTCCTGTCGGTGCTCGTGCGAGGCCGGTGGGGCAACGGATCCGGGTCGGCGGTGTCGGTCACCGCCGACGGCCTGCTGCTGACCAGCGCGCACGTCGTCGAGGGCGTGAGCGGCGGCGGGGTGGTCGCCGCCGACGGCGAGGAGGCCCCGTTCGACGTCGTCGGGTCCGACCGGCTCTCCGACCTCGCGGTCCTCCGCACGCGCCGCGACCTCGCGCCCCCGGCCGAGCTCGGCGACGCGGACGGGCTCCGCGTGGGCCAGCTCGTCGTCGCGGTCGGCAACCCGCTGGGGCTCGCGGGGTCCGTCACCGCCGGCGTCGTCAGCGCCCTGGGCCGGTCGCTGCCCGTCCGGACGGCGCGCGGCGCGCACGCGATCGACGACGTGATCCAGACCGACGCCGCTCTGAACCCTGGCAACAGCGGCGGCGCGCTCGGCGACGCGCAGGCGCACGTGGTCGGCATCAACACCGCCGTGGCTGGGATCGGGCTCGGGCTGGCGGTACCGGTCAACAGCACGACACGGCGGATCCTCACCGAGCTCATCGCCTCGGGCCGGGTGCGCCGGGCCTGGCTCGGCGTCGGCGGGATGACCGTGGCCATTCCGCGGGCGCTCTCCGAGCGGATCGGGCGGAGCACCGGGCTGCTGGTGTCGGAGGTCGTTCGCGGCAGCCCGGCCGCCGACGCCGGCATCTACCTCGGGGACATCGTGATCGCCTCCGGTGACACCCCGATCTCCGCCGCACAGGACCTTCAGCGGCTGATGCTCGGCACGGCCCCGGGCGGCAGGTTCCAGGTCACGGTCTTCCGCCGCGGCGCCCTGGTCGACGTCGTCGGCGAGCTGGCCGAGCTGGTCGTGTGACTCGCGTGCGCGGTTTGGTTGTTGATCGATCTCAGCAGCCAAAATCGCGCACTCGCGTGAACGGTGGGTGTGACGGGTGTGCACGCGCTAGAACGTACTCATGGCGCGCTGCTTTCCTACGGACCCTGAGTTCAGTGACGAGCGACGGTCTGAGCGGGTGATGTGGGAGGCGCTGCGCGACCAGCTGCCCGACGACGCCGCCCTGTTCTACTCGGTCAACCTGCTCGCGCGAGACCGCGAGCACGAGATCGACCTGCTGGTCGCGTGGCCGGGCGTCGGCTACGCCGCGATCGAGGTCAAGGGCGGGTACGTGACGCGCGACGCCGACGGCTGGCACCAGGGCAGCGGCGCGAACCGGCGCCGAATCGACCCCGTCCGGCAGGCCCAGGACGGGCGGCATGAGCTGACCCGCTACCTCTCGAGCCACCGCGCGGATGCCGCCCGCGCCCGAGCCGCGCACCTGGTGGCGCTCCCTGCGACGACGATCCCGCGGGACTGGGACTCACCGGAGTGCCCGCGCTCCATGGTGATCGACCACCACGACGTCGCGCGCGCGGCCGAGGTGGTGCGGCGGGCCATCGAGGAGCACGGCAAGGGTGCCGTCCCCCTGACCGACGGCGGGCTCGAGGGGCTGATCGAGACGCTGGTCAGCGCGTTGCCGAGCCAGTCTGAGCAGCTCGCGCGCGCCGCCGAGCACGAGCAGCGGGTCGACCAGATGACCCGTGACCAGGCGAGCATCCTCGAGAAGTTGCGCCACCACCGGCGGCTGAAGATCATCGGCGGCGCGGGCAGCGGCAAGACCTGGCTGGCCCTCGAGCAGGCGCGCCGGCTCGTGCGCGCGGGTGAGCGCGTGGCGCTGGTCTGCTACAGCCGCGGGCTCGGGCGCTACTTCGAGCGGATCGTCGAGACCTGGCCCGCGCGAGAGCGGCCCGCGTACGTCGGGCTGTTCCACCACCTGCCCGTCACCTGGGGTGCCGAGACCGGGGCCGACGACGACTCGGACTACTGGGAGCGGCGGCTGCCGATCCGGCTCGGCGAGCTCGCGGCGGCCCGGGCGAACGCCGACCTGTTCGACGCCGTCGTCGTCGACGAGGCCCAGGACTTCAGCGACCTGTGGTGGCCGTCGCTGCTCGCCTGCCTGCGGGACCCGGTCGGCGGCGGGCTGTTCGTGTTCCTCGACGACAGCCAGCGCGTGTTCGCGCGCGAGGGGCATGTGCCGATCGACCTCGCGCCCGTCGTGCTCGCGGAGAACATCCGGAACACCAAGCCCATCGCCCAGCTGTTCGGCAGCCTGTCGGGCGAGCCGATGAACCCCCGCGGCCTCGCCGGCGCGCCCGTCCGCCTCGTCGACGTCGCCCCGGAGGCGGCGATCGGGGCCGCCGACGACGCCGTCGAGGCGCTGCTCGGGGAGGGCTGGCAACCCGGCCAGATCGCGCTGCTCACCACGTGGAACCGGCACCCCGAGCAGCGCAACGCCGTCGACCTGGGCGGGTGGGCGACCTACTGGGACGCGTTCTTCGCCGAGGACGACGTGTTCTACGGTCACGTGCTCGGATTCAAGGGGCTCGAGCGGCCGGTCGTGGTGCTGGCGGTCAACGGATTCCGGGCCGGGGAGCGGGCACGCGAGATGTTGTACGTCGGGTTGTCGCGCGCGCGGTCGCTGCTGGTCGTCGCCGGCCCCCGGGAGCTGGTCGCGCAGATCGGCGGCGGCGGCGTCCGCAAGCGGCTGGAGCGCGCCGTCCCCTGGACCCCCGGCAGCTGAGCGCGCGCTTCGCCGCCGGGTCGAGCACGTGCGCGGGGAGATGCCCCCGCTCGTTGGGTGTCCTCGGCGTGGCCGGTGCGCGTTCCCGCGGGAACGTCGTGGACGGTCGTTCGATCCGTCCGCGCGGAGCATGGTGCTGGTGTGAACCGAGTTGACTGGTTCGACCGGTTCTGGGGTCAACTCCTGTCCCACCAGTCACATGGTCCGCGCCGACGGACGGTGCGGACCGCTCGACACGTGGAGGTCGGGGTCCGCAGGCGTTCCCGCGGGAACGCCTGCGCCGAATTCCTTCCACCGGGCAACCCGCTTGCCCCCGATCGCCCGATCGCCCGATCGCCCGATCGCCCGACCGCCCGACTGGCAATCCCCTGAAACCGTAGAGACCTGATTTTGCTGGATTCGTGCAGCCGGGCTCCCTCTCCCTGCGTAGGGGGCCCACCCGCAGTTGGGGTCAAGGCTGGCCGTAGTCCACCCGAAGGGCTTGGCCTTGACGCCGGCGTGGACGGGACCACACTCGGTGCGCGGTGCCGGTTCATGCTGCCGATTCGCGCCGCGAACTTGGAGTTGTTGTCGTCGGAGCGCCGAAAACACGACAACGACTCCCCGTTCGTGGCGCGAGCGAGCCCGAGGTCCGCGGGCCGAGGCCGTCGATGTCGACGGCGGGTCGAGGCCGTCGGTGTCGATGGCGGACTCGGCCCCTGAGCACCGTGGGGTGGGCGGGGCTCAGTGCATCGCTCGGTGCATCCAAAGTGCAGTGAATGAGGCGTTTTGGTGCACTTTCGCCGCACTGAGGGCTGCACTGAGGTCGAGTCGGCCGGCTGCCCGGACAGCGGGCCCCCGGCGCGTGCGGCGGGCTTGTTAGTGCGGCATTCGCCAGTTCTGGCCTGCGAGTTCGCCATAGTGACGCGAGGTCGTCGGGTTCGACCGGCGAACTCGCCTCAAAACGGCGAACTCGAGGCCGCGGGCCGGTCCGTGTGTGGTGCGGGTGGCGGACGTCCGGGCGAATCGGATCAGTTGGACCCGACCGCCCGACCGCCCGCCCGACCGACCGCGCGTTCGGAGTCGCCGGTGCCGCGGCCTTGGGGTCAGCGGTTGAACTCGGCGGGGTGCGGGCCGGTGCGGCCGTCGCGCTCCAGGGCGTCGATGCCGGCCAGGTCGGCGTCGGTCAGGGTGAAGTCGAGGACGTCGAAGTTCTCCGCGATGCGCGAGGGCGTGACCGACTTCGGGATGACGATCCGGCCCTGCTGGAGGTGCCAGCGGAGCACGACCTGGGCGGCGGTGCGCCCGACCCGGGCCGCGATGGTCGTGATGGCGGGCTCGGACAGCACGGCGCCCTGGGCGAGCGGGCTCCACGCCTCGATCGCGATGCCGTGGGCGCCCGCGAACTCGGTGATGGTGCGCTGCTGCAGGGCGGGGTGCAGCTCGATCTGGTTCACGGCCGGCACGGTCCCGCCGAGGTCGATGATCCGCTGCAGGTGCTCGGGCAGGAAGTTGGAGACGCCGATCGCCCGCACCCGGCCGTCGGCGTACAGCTTCTCGAACGCCTCCCAGGTCTTCAGGTACAGGTCCCGGGCCGGGGACGGCCAGTGGATGAGGTACAGGTCGACGTAGTCGAGCCCGAGCTTCTCCAGGCTGGCGTCGAACGCGGCCGGCGTGGGGTCGCCCTGCTCGGAGTTCCACAGCTTGGTCGTCACGAAGAGCTCGTCGCGGGCGATGCCGGACTCCGCGATCGCCCGGCCGGTGCCGCGCTCGTTGCCGTAGACGGCGGCCGTGTCGATGCTGCGGTAGCCGGCGCCGAGCGCGGCCGAGACCGCCGCGGTCGTCTCGTCGTCGGGCACCTGGAAGACGCCGAAGCCGAGTTGCGGGAGCTGGACGCCGTTGTTCAGAGTGATGGTGGGCATGGGGTTCGGCATCAGGGTCTCCTTGGTGGTTCGTCGTGTTACATGCGGTGCGTGAAACGAGCGGACCGACCGGACTCAGCCGGCCAGGGAGTCGGCGAGCTGCGGAGCCGCGGCGCGTCGGCCGTCGGCGGTTCGTACGGTACGCGCAGCGACCAGCACGACGATCAGGGCGAGCGCGGTCATCGCGGCGCCTGCCCAGATCGGGGACGTGTAGCCGAGGCCCGCGGTGATGGTGACCCCGCCGAGCCAGGCGCCGAGCGCGTTGCCGACGTTGAAGGCGCCGATGTTGGCCCCCGATGCGAGCGTGGGTGCCGTGCTCGCGAAGTGCATCACGCGGGTCTGCAGCGCGGGGATGGTGGCGAAGCCGAAGATGCTCATGAGCAGCAGGGATGCGATCGTCGCGGCGGGGCTCGCCGCGGTGAGCCCGAAGAAGACCATCACGACAGCCAGACCGGCCAGGACCACGATCAGGCTGCGGTCGACGGACCGGTCCGCGGCCTTCCCGCCGAGGGTGTTGCCGATGAAGCCGCCGACGCCGAACAGCACCAGGAGCCACGGCACCGTCGACGTCGGGAAGCCGCTCACCTGGGTGAGCGTGTACGCGATGTACGTGAAGGCGCCGAACATGCCGCCGAACCCGAACACGGTTGCGGTGATCGAGAGCCAGACCTGGCCGGAGGCGAAGGCGCGCAGCTCGCTGCGCAGCTTGCCGCCGGTCGCGCCGTGGCGGTCGGCCGGGACGAGCGCGAGGATGCCGGCGAGCGCGATCACGCCGATCACGGCGATGACCCAGAAGGTCGAGCGCCAGCCGTAGTGCTGGCCGAGCAGGGTGCCGAGCGGGACGCCGAGCACGTTCGCGGTGGTCAGGCCGGTGAACATGAGCGCGACGGCGCCGGCCTTCTTGTTCGCGGGCACCATGTCGGCGGCGACCACCGAACCGATCCCGAAGAACGCGCCGTGGCACAGCGCGGCGACGATCCGACCGGCGAGCAGCCCCTCGTAGGTCGGCGCGGTCGCCGAGAGCAGGTTGCCCACGATGAACAGCACGAACAGCGCCGCGAGAACCTTCTTGCGACCGAAACGCGAGGTCGCCGCGGTGAGCACGAGCGCCCCGACGACGACGCTGAGCGCGTACCCGGAGATGAGCCAGCCGGCGTCGGCCTCGCTGACGGCGAAGTCGGCGGCCACCTCGGGCAGCAGGCCCGCGATGACGAACTCGGTCAGGCCGATACCGAATCCGCCGATGGCCAGGGCGATCAGGCCGAGTGGCATGGTGGGCTCCTTGCTTGGTGTACTAGCGCGGCTAGTTTGCGTACGCTGTTAGTTGCAGACGCGGGTTAGATCGTTGCATGAACCGGTAGCAGGCGCAAGCAACTACTTTGTGGTTTCCGGTGGGTCGAGCGTGAGGCGGAGCGAGCGATGGGCATCAAGGACGACGCGGTCGAGATCCGGGCGCAGGGCTGGCGGACGCTCGCCGCACTGCACGGGCTGATCGAGGCAGCGCTCGCGCGCGCCCTCGGCGCGCACGCCGAGCTGTCGGTCGTGGAGTACACCGTGCTCGATGCGCTCAGCCGGCAGGACGGCTGGCACATGCGGATGCAGCAGCTCGCCCGCGCGACCGCGCTCAGCCCGAGCGCCACGACGCGGCTCGTCACGCGATTGGAGGATCGCGGGCTGCTCACCCGCATCCTGTGCATCGACGATCGTCGGGGGATCTACACCGAGCTGACCCCCGCCGGCCGCACCCTGCTGGACGACGCCGAGCCGGTGCACGCGGCAACGCTGGAACGCGTCCTCGCCGAGGCCCGCGAGTCCGCCGAGCTAGCCCCCCTCGTCGAAGCCCTGCACACCCTCCCCGACCGACTTGTCAGACCGAGCGCGGGCCAGAGCGCGCGCTGAGCCTGACAACTCTTGGGGCCTTGGACGTGTCAGGCGTTGCGCGGTCCAGGGCGCGCGCTGGGGCTGACAACTCTTGGGGGGAGGTCAGTGGGGC
>NZ_DATCNW010000329.1:0-9169 GCF_036565025.1 Pengzhenrongella sp. | reverse complement strand
GGCTGCGAGCTGCTGCTGCGCATGCGCCAGGGCGACCACCTCGTGGCACCGGAGGAGTTCCTGGGCATCGCCGAACGGCACGGCCTGGCCGCGGCGATCGACACGCACGTGGTGCGGATCGGCACCGACCTCGCGGCCCGGCACCGCCAGCCGCCCGGGTTCCGGTGGGAGATCAACATCTCCGCCTCCTCCCTCTCGGACCCCGACCTGCCCGCGGTCATCGAGCATGAGCTCGCCGCGAAGCACCTCGCCCCGGAGTCCTTCGTCTTCGAGATCACCGAGACCGCCGCGATCACCAACGTCGCCCGGGCGCTGGCCTTCGCCGGGCGCGTCTCGGACCTCGGCTGCGGCTTCGCGCTGGACGACTTCGGCGCCGGGTACGGGTCGTTCTACTACCTCAAGCACCTACCCTGCGACTACCTCAAGATCGACGGCGAGTTCATCCGCGACCTGCGCACCAACCGGACCAACCAGATCATCGTGCAGGCACTGGTCTCCGCGGCCCGGGGGCTGCGCAAGCAGACCATCGCCGAGTACGTGACCGACCAGCGGACCCTCAAGCTGGTGCGGGACTACGGCGTCGACCACGCCCAGGGCTACTACGTCGGACGCCCGGCCGAGCCCTCCACCAGTTTCCCGATGACCTTCGCCCTGCCCGGCATCGGTGACTGACCGGGGCGCTCGCCCACTGGCCCCGCTCCCGACGCGTCGTCGTCAGGCGCCGACCTGCGGTGGCATCAAGCTCGCTTCCTGCTCGAGGGGCGACGGCGACCTCTGCACGGGGACCGCAGCCGGCTGGTCCGGGGCGAGGCGTGCGCCGAGCCAGCGGCCGAGGTCGACGGCGGGAACGGGCCGGCAGATGAAGTAACCCTGCGCCTGATCGCAGCCGAGGCGCTTCAGCTCGTCGTAGGCGACCGCCGTCTCGACACCCTCGGCAACCATGCGCAGACCCAGGCTGTGGGCCAGCGAGATTGTCGAGGCGACCAGGGCGGCCGCGCGGGCGTCGTCGATCATCGGGAAGATGAAGGAGCGGTCGAGCTTGATCTCATCGATGGGCAGCTCGCGCAGGTAGGACAGCGAGCTGTAGCCCGTGCCGAAGTCGTCGATCGAGATCTGCACACCGCTGTCGCGCAGCCGGTTCAGGATCACCTGCCCCTGGGCGCGGTCGGCCATCAGGAACTCCTCGGTGATCTCGAGCTGAAGGACGCCCGACGGGAGGCCACGCGCCGCAAGCATCGCCGCGACCTGCTCGGGCAGGTCGGCGTCGACCAGCGAGCTGGCGGAGAGGTTCACCGCGATCGTCAGGCCTTCGCCCCGCGCCTGCCAGGTCGAGGCCTGGTCCAGCGCCGCGCCGAGCACCATCCGGGTCACCGCGGGCATCAAGCCGCTCGCCTCGACCAGGTTGAGGAACGCATCGGGGTAGAGCAAGCCGCGGGAGGGGTGATTCCAGCGCAGCAGCGCCTCCACGCTGTGGACCTCGCCGGTGCCCAGGTCGATCTTGGGCTGGTAGTGCACGACGAACTGGTCGCGCTCCAGAGCGATCCGCAGCTCCTCCACCGTCCGCAGCCGGGTGGTGCCGCCGTCGTCGTCGTCGCGGGAGTAGATGTGATGGCCGGCGCTGGAGGCCTTCGCCTTGTACATGGCGATGTCGGCCTTGCGCAGCAACGTGCTCAGGTCCGCGCCGTCCTCGGGGAACAGGGCGATCCCGACGCTGACGCTGCTGTGCAGCGACAGCCCTTCCAGCGCGAACGGATCGGCGAGCGCCGCGCGCAGCGTGACGGCGACGGTGACAGCCTCCTCACGATCGACGTCGTCGAGCAGGATCGCGAACTCGTCGCCGCCGAGGCGCGTCAGCAGGTGACCGGCGGCCAGGTGATCGAGCAGGCGAGCGCCGACCTGGACGAGCAGCAGGTCCCCGGCGTGGTGCCCCAGGGAGTCGTTCACCTCTTTGAACTTGTCCAGGTCGAGCAGGAGGAGCGCCTGGCTGCCACGCCGCGGATCCAGCAGGCGCGAGCTTCCCTCGGCGTAGAGCGCGCGCCGGTTCGGCAGCCCCGTGAGGTCGTCCGTGGCGACCTGGCGGCGAAGGTCCGCCAGCCGCGCGACCTGGCGGTACGCCAGCTGGGTGCGGCCCGCCGCTGCGAGCAGGGTCACTCCGGCCAGCACCACGGCCAGCACGGAGAGCCGGGTCTGGCTGCTCATGAGGAGCACGCCGAGTCCTGCAGCCGTGGCCACGGCCGACACCACCATTGCCGTCACGCCGGCCCCGCGAGGCGGGTCTTGCGGCACCGGGAGGTCGCGGCTCGCGGTCCGGTGGACCCAGACGACGATCAGCGCGAGCGCGATCGCCCAGCCGGCGTCGAGCGGTGTGGCGAACACGTAGCTGCCCTTGACCTGCTGCAGCGCATACACCACGTCCGAGGCGGCGTAGACCGTCAGGCCCACCCCCAGCACACCCCAACCGGTTCCGACGCGGACGCCCCCGAGGGCGACGATGCCGGCGACGGCGGCCACGAGCGCGAGGTCGAACATCGGATAGGCGAGCGAGACGACCGTGGCGACGGACAGCGATCCCCGCAGCGCGATCGTGATCACCGGGCTGAGGACGACCGCCAGCACCGCGGCCGAGCCAACCGATCCCACCGCGCTGTCCAACCAGATCGACGACGCCAGCCCACGCGCGCGACGACGCACCGCGACAACCAGGGCAGCCAGCATCAACGGGTAGAACATCAGGTATCCCAGATCCCCGACGCTGGGGAACGGCGACCCGGTGCCGGCCACCATGACGTAGTAGGTGTTCCCGGCCGCGAGCGAGGTCACGGCGCCCGCCGCGAGGAGGACCTCCCAGCGACGACGTCCCGTCCGCGAGACCGCGAGCCAGCACACCGCCGCCTGCACCCACGTGGTCAGCATCCACAGCCCGCGATCCACGAACGGGTTCAACCCCCCACCGGGGAGTGCCAACCCGATCGTGTACGCGGCCACGAGCAGCCCCATCGTCCACACGAGCCCGCCACGGAGCGCTGCGTGCGCAGTCTGCTTCACTTCACGCACGCTCGGCTCGAACCCATGGTGCAATCACCCCCTGACAACCCATCGGCGCCTGCGACCTCTTCTTGAGTCGCCGGGGCACCGAGAGGCGGGTGATGAATGCCGGGTGACGGGTTGGGCGACGGATGACGGGTTGGGCAACGGGTAACGGGCAACGTTGCCACGACGTGCCGGGCGCGCCGCGACGAACCCGTCCACCGTCAGCCGACGGCGAACGGCGAGCTTGCGTCCTGCGGCGCGCCCGTCCCGGCGTCGACGTTCGTCACGTCCATCGGGCGTCCCAGCAGGTAGCCCTGGGCGGCGTCGCACCCGAGCTCGCGCAGTGCTTCGAGCTGGTCGGGCCGCTCGACCCCCTCCGCCACGACCCGCACGCCGAGATGGTGCAGCAGGGTGATGACGCCGTCGAGCAGGTGACGCGTGCGGGGATCCGAGTCGAGGTCGGCGACGAAGCTCTGATCCAGCTTCACCGAGTCGAGCGGGACACCGATGAGCTGGGCGAAACCGTTGTAGCCGGTACCGAAGTCGTCGAGCCAGATCGAGACCCCGAGGTCGTGCACGCTGGTCAAGACCGCGCGCGCGGCGTCGGGTTCGGCGATGAGTGCGGACTCGGTGATCTCCAGGATGAGCAGGTTCGCGGGAACCCCGTGCCGTTCCAAGGCCGATCGCACCCGCTCGGTCAAGGACGGGTCCCCGACCTCCTGCGCACTGACGTTGACGCTCACGGTCAGTGCGGCGCGCCCGGGATCGGTTGACCAGTGCGCGAGCTGCCGGCACGCGTGATCGAGCATCAGCGAGGTCACGGACGAAATGAGCCCGCCGCGCTCGGCGACCGGTATGAAGACGTTCGGCGGGACCTGGGCTCCGTCGTGGGTCCATCGAGCCAGGGACTCGACGCCGACCACCGCGTCGGTGCGCAGGTCCACGATCGGCTGGAGCGCCGCGCGGATCCGCCCCTCGCTGAGCGCGTCGCCGAGCGCCTGTCGCATCGCCATGTCATCGACCTCGGCCAGTCGAAGGTTGGACGTGTGCACGAGAAAGTTGTTGCGGCCGCTGCGCTTCACGGCGTACATCGCAATGTCCGCCCTTCCGAGCAGGTCCTCGGTGCGCACGAGTGCTCCGTCGGCGTCGGCGCCCGCGATCGCCACGCCGATGCTTGCCGAGACTGCGACCGATCGGCCGTCCAGGTAGAACGGCGCCTGCAGCGCTTCCACGAGCCCGTGGGCAACCGCTGCGGGCTCATCGCCGTGCTCCATCAGCAGCGCGAACTCATCACCCCCGAACCTCGCGACGGTGTCCGCGGAGCGCACCGCGCCACGCAGGCGCTCCGCCACCCGGACGAGCAGCTCGTCCCCTGCCGCGTGGCCGAGCAGGTCGTTGACCCCTTTGAAACCGTCCAGGTCGAGAAAGGCGACACTGACCGGATGATGGTCACGTCGGTGCAGCTCCAACGCGTGCTCCACCCTGTCGGTGAACAGCGCCCGGTTCGCCAGGCCCGTGAGCCCGTCGTGGAACGCCTGATGCCGCAGCTCGGCCTCTCGTCGAGTGATCGTGCGCGCAAGCATCTGGTTGTCCCGCACCGTCGCGTACTGCCTCGCCAGAACCAGCACGACGAGCACGGTGGTCAGCACCGCGGACACCCGGTCGAACGATCCGGCGGCGAAGTACCGGACCAGCACCACCACTGCCGCGACCACCAGCGGCACGTAGGGCAATGCGCTAGCCGCGACCACGGACCGCTCGACGACTCTCACGTGCTCGGCCTCGCGGCTCACCAGCCCGCCGAGCCCGATCAAGGTGAAGGCGAGGCACCAGCCGAGGTCGACCAGCCCCGCCGTAGAGAAGTCGTGGATCGCGATCAGGAACGCGAACGCACCGTCGGAGATCGCCATCGCACACATGCCCAGGGTCACCAGCAGCAGCGGCACGCGGTGCGCACTGCCCTGCGCGAGTGCGAGCAGCGCAACCGTGACCAGCACGATGTCGCTGATCGGGTAGGCCATCGAGACCGCCAGGGAGAACGGCGAGTCGGCTCCGGCCTGCACCGTGGGTCCGAGAACGGTTGACCACGAGATCAACGTGACCGCGGCGCCGACGGTCAGCCCGCTGAGCACGTGCCGGCGGCGGTCGCCCGCCCGAGCATGGGACGGGAGCAGCCAGATCGCGGCAACGGCGGCAGGAACGAAACCGAGATAGCCGAGGTCGGCAAGCGACGGAAACGGTGTCTCGCGGCCGAGGCCGACCTCGTACACCGTCCAGATCAGCTGCCCGATACCCCAGGACGTGCACGCGAGCAGCAGGCAGGCGAAGGCGCGCCGCAGCCGGCCGCCGGTGCGCGCGACGCCGAACGCACAACCGGCCGCGCCGGCGAACGCGAAACCCAGCTCCATGATGTCGACGACGGCGACGTCGATCGCGGCGCCGAAGGGCTGGGCCAGGATCACGGTCAACATCACGAGCAACGCCGCGCCGGCCGTGACGCACCCGGCGACGAGCACTGGCGAGCGCATCTTCATCGATCGGACCATCAGGCGCGTCCTATCCCGATCAGGCTCCAGTACCGAAGTTCTTGGGCGGATCGTATCGGGAATGAATTCATTCACGGCGGCGAGATTACGGGTGAAATGTGAAGATGTTTTGTCCTGGTATTCGTTGTTTGTTATGGAAAGAGAATGCGATCGATCCCGATGAGCGCGCCGAGGGGGCGACGAATCCCCGCCGCAGCGGTCAGCTGCCGTCGCCCGGCATCGGTAGGATCGCCTACCCATGGACACCGACCCAGAACGCGAGCTGATCGCCATCGGGCCGGGGCAGGTGACGCTCTCGGATCGGCGAACCCAGCGCACGTGGTCGGTCGATCTCGCGCCCTACCAGCTCGCCGCTCGACCGGTCACCCAAGCGCGGTACGAACAGGTCACCGGCCGGCGACCGAGCACTGCGCGGGGCGACCGGTTGCCCGTCGAGGGCGTCTCGTGGTTGGACGCCGTCGGGTTCTGCAACGCGCTGTCCGATCGCGGGGGACTGGCGCCCGCGTACCTCGTGAAGGACGACGCCGAGGACATCGCGTGGGACGCGGCCGCCGACGGGTACCGGCTGCCGACCGAGGCGGAGTGGCAGCACGCCTGCCGTGCCGGCACCACCGGCCCGCGGTACGGGCCGCTCGACGAGATCGCGTGGCATCGCGGCAACTCCGGCGAGCGGATGCACGACGTCGGCGGCAAGCAGCCCAACGCCTGGGGCCTGTACGACATGCTCGGCAACGTCTGGGAGTGGTGCTGGGACGTCTACGACGCGGAGGTCTACGGCGCCTATCGGGTGCTCCGCGGCGGCGGCTGGTTCGACGAGCGCTGGAGCTGCCGGGTCGCGGTGCGACGCCGCAGCCACCCCACCTTCCGGATCGACGACGTCGGCTTCCGCCTCGCGCGTTCCAGCCCGACGTGACCGCTCCGGCAACGTCCCAAGGCTCGCTGCGACCGTTCGACCGTGCGGGCGCGACGTGAGGCACAGTGGTGCCCGTGGCTGAGGGCGCTCTCAACGAACGGCGCGCGACGCCGCGCCCGGACGGTCGCCTGCTGGCAGCCGGCCGGCTGCTCGCCGCGACGCTCGTGTGCGGGTCCGCCATCCTGCTGTACGCCGTGCACGTACGCCCGCTGGCGTACCTGCCACTCGTGCTGGGCGTCACGCTCGCGTGGTGGGTCGACCGGAAGCTCGGAGCGGACCTCCTGCTGATCGCCACCGGCATGGCGATCGTCAGCTCGATCTCCCTGAAGGCCGACCTGACGAACGCCGGGATCGCGCGGTTCGGCGTCGCCCTCTCCCTCGCGGTGGTCGTGCCGTTCGCGCTGTCGCGGCGGTGGGTTCGCGAAGGGTCCATCCGGTTTCCCTGGCGTGCGCGCCGACCGTGGACGCGCGTGCACTGGACCTATCTCATCGCCGTCTCGCTCGCGGGGTACCTGGTGCTGCCGTGGTATTTCCTGTCCTCGGGCGTGTGGCGGAACTGGCCGCAGCTGGAGAGCCCCAACGAGATCGCTCGGCTGTTCGTCGGCGTGGCCAGCGTGGGCACGTGGGATGAGCTGTTCTTCGTCTGCACCGTGTTCGCGCTGCTGCGGCGGCACTTCACGCTCTGGCCGGCAAACGTGCTGCAGACCCTCGTGTTCGTCTCGTTCCTCTGGGAGCTGGGCTACCGCAGCTGGGGACCCGGTCTGACCATCCCGTTCGCGCTGATCCAAGGCCTGACGTTCGCGAAGACGGCGTCGTTGACCTACGTCCTGGTGGTCCACATGCTGTTCGACGCCGTCGTGTTCGCGGTGGTCGTGCACGCCCACCACCCACAGTTCTTCGACGTCTTCCTCACCGCGCCCTGGTGAGCACGGCGTCGAGGTAGAGCCACTCCCCACCTTCGCGGACGAAGCGGCTGACCTCGTGCTGCGATCCGCGCGCGCCGTTCGCGCGGTAGTGGGCCCGGAACTCGACCGTGCCCTCGGTGTCGAAGACCCCGCCGCGGGAGCTGCCGAGGACCTCGAGCCGGTACCACCGCACGTCGTCGTCCAGCACGAGGTCGGGTGGGCGGGTGGTCGCGTGCCAGCTGCGCCGGACATAGCCGACGTCGCCGACGGCGTACGCACTGAACCGGGACCGCATCAGGAGCTCGGCGGTCGCCGCTCGCGCCGCGCCTCGATGGAACGGCTCGCAGCACTCGGCGTAGACCTGCCCGCTCTGGCACGGGCACGGAAGAGTTTTCACGGGCACCAGTATCGACCGGTTCGTCCCGGCAGGGCTGCGCCCGGCCTCGGCGACGGACCGTCCCGTGACCTGCGAGGTTTGCGAGATTTCACCCACCGGTTGGTCCTTGCGGGCCCCTGACGTCGCGCAGGCTGGTGGTAGGTCCGCGCCCGCACCTGCCGACGGCAGCCTGCGAGCAGCACGCCGCACCGACCCGGAGGACAGCATGTCCCTGCTCGACACGCCGACAATGACTACCGGCGCACCCGACCGAACCGGCCTTGGGGCGCCGATCTACGCCGAGCTCGTCGAGGAGCTCGGCGACCCGTTGAAGCAGTAGGTTCTCGCGCCGTCGGGCGCGGTCATGCGAACGGGCGACACCGGCGCGCCCGGTTTCGGCCGGTCGCGGCTTTCGTGCGGTCGCGGCGCGGCGGCACTGCGCGCTCGTCGTCGAGCCTTCGATCGGCGGCATGCTAAGGCCGGTTGCATACTAAGGTCCGACGAGATTCCCGCTGACGCTCGCTCTCAGGAGACGGTCGGATGACATTCCAGGCGTACCTCGACAACATCGAGGACAAGACGGGCCTGACTCCGCGCGAGTTCATCGCCTTGGCGCACGAGCGCGGCCTTGATGAACCTCAACCGAAGGCGGGCGCCATTGTTGACTGGCTCAAAGCCGACTACGGACTCGGCCGAGGGCACGCGATGGCGCTCGTGCACGTGATCAAGAACGGGCCGAAGATCGGCGGCTTGCACGTCGGTTCGACCGGATCGCACCGCGACGAGTCGGACGAGCCGTGGCTGGACGGCAAGAAGAATCGACCTATGTGAGGTGGGTCGCAGTCGCTCACAGCTTCCATCCTGGGGGTGGGGATGACCGATCTCGACTCGGTCTCGGACGAGCTGTACGGGATGCCGCCGAACGAGTTCACGGCGCACCGGGACACCGCCGCGAGGGCGGCGCGGGCGGACGGCGACAAGGCCCTCGCGACCGCGATCGCCGCGCTGCGCAAGCCGACCGTCTCGGCATGGCTGATGAATCTCCTCGTGCGCGACGACGCCTCGCTCGCCCCCCAGCTGAGCGCGCTCGCCGAGGGCATGCGCGCCGCGGAGGCCTCGCTCGACGGCGAGGCGATGCGCGATCTCAACCGGCAACGCCGCCAGCTGGTCGCCTCGCTGGTGAGCAGGGCGCGACGGCTGGCGGCACCCGCCGGCCAGCGCGTCGGCGACGCCGTCGTGCAGGAGCTGGACCGGACCCTGATGGCCGCGCTCGCCGATCCACGAGTGACGGCGGAGGTGCTCTCCGGCCGGCTGACGGGCCCGCGTGAGTACGTCGGCTTCGGGGCGGCCACGGCGCCGGCGCCGCATCTCGCCGTCGCCGGCGACGCCGCGGGCGATG
>NZ_DATCNW010000328.1:0-6712 GCF_036565025.1 Pengzhenrongella sp. | reverse complement strand
GCCGACGGCCATGCCATCTCGGGTCACTTCGCGTTCCACGCCACGTCGGCGGTCGGGTCGTCGCCGGCCCCGGCCGCGTCGTCGCCGGCGCCCCCGCCGTCCGGGGAGCCGACGCCGTCGGCCACCCCGAGTGAACCCGGTGCCGCCGGTGGGTCCGCGGGGCAGTCGGGCCTGAACATCGGCCCGGGAGCCATCGCCGTCGGCGTGGGGGTCGTGCTGGTCCTGACCGCCGGCGCGATCTGGTGGATCCGCCGCCGACCGACCTGACGAGCGGTACCGCAATCGAGTTCGTCGTTCCCGTGCGAGTTCGCCGTTCGAACCGGCGATTTGGCATCCGGAACGGCGAACTCGGGCCGGGGTAGGTGTCGGCGGGCTACCGGTTGTGGTCGGCGCGTTCCCACCAGCGGGCGGTGGCCACGCTCGCGGCCACGCCGACCAGCACGACGACGGCGATGCTGCCCGGGCCGGGGGCGGCCTGGTCCGGGCCGGCGACGCCGCTGAGCAGCGACGGGACCGACCACGGGAACCACACGCCGTAGCCGATCGCGGCGATCACCTGGGCGGCGAAGAGGCTCACGAACATCGCGCCCACGGCGGGCAGGTAGCCGCGGCCGACGCTGGCGACCAGCCCGTAGGTGGTCGCCAGCGCGAACGTCAGCAGGGCTGCGGCGAAGACCGTCCCGATCCCGCGTACGGCGACGCCCGCGGACCAGCCGGGCAGGTGGAGCACCGCCCCGAAGATCAGCCCGAGCACGACGATCTGGACGGTGAGCAGCAGCGCCCAACCCAGGGCGACCAGCAGTTTCGCGCCCACCACGGCGCTGCGCGACGTCGGCAGGGCCAGCAGGTCCTTGGCCGTCCGGTCGGAGAACTCGCGCCCGAACAGCCAGATCACCACGACGGCGAACAGCAGCATGCCGCCGACGGCAACGATCTGCGCGGTGAGGCCGAAGTAGCCGGCCCAGTCCGCCCGCGCTCCCGCGAGCTGGGCCTTGTCGCCGATCAGGCCCATCGATCGCGCCCGGGCCGGGTCCTGCAGCACGAACATGAAGAACGCCCCCACGAATCCGGCGACGGTGAACCCCACGGCGGTCACCCACGGCACCACCGACCGGCGGACCTTGAGCAGCTCGGCCCACAGCGCGGCCGCGATCTCAGCGGGCATCCTCGGCCTCCCGATCGTCGGCCGCCGGCGCCCCGACGAGTCGCAGGAAGTAGGTCTCCAGGTTTTCCTCGGCCACGGCGACCCGGGTCGGGGGCTCGCCGGCCCGGACCAGCGTCGTGGCGACGAGCTCGGGGTGCTGCACCGCGCGATCCTCCTCGAGGAGCAGCAGGCCGTCGTCGGCGGCGTGCGCGTCGAACCCGGCGCCGCGGAGCACCTCGGCGGCGCGGGCGGGGTCGCGGGCGCCGATCTCGAGGCGGGGGTGCACCCTCCCCGCCAGCGCGTTGGCGTCGAACTCGTCGATGAGGTGTCCGTGATGCAGGACGCCGATCCGGGTCGCGGTGCGCGCGACCTCCGAGAGAAGGTGGCTGGACAGCAGCACGGTCGTGCCCTGCTCGCGCGCGAGCCCGACCAACAGCGTCCGGACCTCGACCACCCCGGCCGGGTCGAGACCGTTCACCGGCTCGTCGAGCACCAGCAGCGACGGGCGAGGCAGCATGGCCTTGGCGAGGCCGAGCCGCTGCGCGTTGCCCAGCGAGAGGGCCCGCGCGCGCCGGTCGACGTAGGGCCGCAGCGCGAACAGGTCGATCACGGAGTCGACCGCGGTCGGGTCGGTGATCTTGCGCAGTCGCCGGGCGACCTCGAGGTTCTCCCGCACGGTGAGCTCGGGGTAGGCCGCCGGCGTCTCGACGAGGTAGCCCACCCGGGCCCAGCCGGCCCGATCCGTCACCGGGCGACCCAGGACCTCGACGTGTCCGGCGCTCGCCCGGACCATGCCGAGGATCAGGCGGATGAGCGTCGTCTTGCCGGCGCCGTTGAGGCCGACCAGGCCGTAGATCTCGCCCGGCCGGACGTCCAGGGTGACGTTGTCGAGCGCGAAGACCGGGCCGTAGCGCTTCGAGGCGCCGCGGACCGCGATCACGGGCCCGCTCATCGCGCGGCTCGCCGTCCGGCGCCGGCGGCCGGATCGTTCACGGCCAGGTCGCCGAGCGTCGCGAGGGCGGCGTCCGCGAGGGCAGGCAGGTCGCCGCCGGACCGCGCCCAGTGCTCGACGGCGACCCCGAGCGCGGCCGCGCAGGCCGAGGCGGCCACCTGGACCCGCAGGTCGGTGGCGTCGCCGGCTCCGCGTTCGGCGAGCGCCGTCCCGAGGTGGTGCACCAGGGACTGCTGCTGCTCGACCGAACGGGCCCGGAGCGCGGGTACCGACAGGATGAGAGCGGTGCGCTGGCGGATCGGCTCGAGCTCGACCTGATAGACGTGGGCGAAGGCGTCGGCGAGCCCGCGGCGCACGGCGGTGAGCGGGGCCTCGTCGGCCGGGCGGGCCCGGACCGCGCCGGCGATCAGCGGGTCGTACACGTCCCGCAGCACGATGTCTTCCTTGGTGGCGAAGTAGCGGTACAGCGTCGCGGGGGAGACCCCGGCGGCGGCGGCGATCTGCTCGCAGGTGGTCCCGTCATAGCCCTGACCTGCGAAGAGCTGCAGGGCTTCGCGCTGGATCGCCTCGCGCGTGTGCTCCTTCTTACGCTCCCGTAGACCCGCCATCCGCTGCACCTTTCAAGAGTCGCTCTTATCTGAGAGTAACTCTCAAACGATTCGTGTCAAGGGCTATGCTGGCAGTGGTGCGCCGGGAAGTCTGGTCGGCAGTTGCTCAGCCGACCCTCGACTTCCCTGGAGTGCCCATGATCGATTCCCCCCGTCGTCCCGCCCGGCTGTTCGCCCGTGGATCGTGGGTCGAGGCCGGCCGCGTCGCGGACATCCTGCGCAAGGAGACGATCGGCGGCGCGCTGCTGATGCTCGCCGCGGTCGCGGCCCTGTGCTGGGCGAACTCGCCGTGGTCGGGGGCGTACGAGGCGCTGCGCGGGTTCACCCTCGGACCCGCCGCTCTGCACCTGGACCTGACGCTCGCCACCTGGTCCGCGGACGGGCTGCTCGCGATCTTCTTCTTCGTCGCAGGCCTGGAGCTCAAGCGCGAGTTCGTCGCGGGCGACCTGAGCGACCCGCGACGGGCCGCGGTGCCGATCGCCGCCGCGGTCGGTGGGGTCATCCTGCCGGCCGTGCTCTACACGCTCGTCAACCTCGGTGGCGGCGGTGGCGCCCGGGGCTGGGCGATCCCCACCGCGACCGACATCGCCTTCGCTCTCGCGGTGCTCGCCGTGATCGGTCGACACCTGCCGCCGGCGCTGCGGACCTTCCTGCTCACGCTGGCGGTGGTCGACGACCTGCTGGCGATCGCGATCATCGCCGTCTTCTTCACCGACCACCTCGCGGTGCTCCCACTGGTCGCGGCGCTGGTCCCGCTCGCGCTGTTCACGCTCGCCGTGCAGCGGCGGGTCCGATCCTGGTGGATCCTGCTGCCGCTCGCGGTGAGCGTGTGGGTGCTCGTGCACGCCTCCGGGGTGCACGCCACCGTGGCGGGGGTGCTGCTCGGCTTCGCCGTGCCGGTCGTGCGGAGCGCGCGGGCGGGCGGGCCGGATGCCGGTCCGGGTCTGGCCGAGCACTTCGAGCACCGCTTCCGCCCGATCTCCGCGGGCGTCGCCGTGCCGATCTTCGCGCTGCTCTCCACGGGCGTGGGTATCGGCGGGTTCGCCGGGCTCGGCGCGGCGCTGAGTGATCCGATCGCCGTCGGCGTCGTCGTCGGGCTGGTCGTCGGCAAACCCCTGGGCATCCTGGCGGCCACCTGGCTGGTGGCGCGATTCACGCGCGCCACCCTGGACGAGGGGCTCGCGTGGGTCGACGTCGTGGGGCTCGCGGTCCTCGCTGGCATCGGGTTCACGGTTTTGTTGCTCATCGGCGAGCTCGCGTTCGGCGCGGGCCGCGCGAGCGACGATCACGCCAAGGTCGCGGTCCTCGCCGGCTCCCTGGTGGCCGCGGCCGGTGCGACGGTCATCCTGCGTCTTCGCAACCGCGTCTACCGCCGGGCCAGCGCCGCCGAGATCGCCGATGACGACCGGCTCGGCAGCGCCTGACGCACTTGGCTAGCCGCAGCAGCGTCGCCCATCGGGCTGCCCCTCCGGCTCCTCGCGGGGTCTCACTCCGGCCCCGGCGAACGCGCGCGGACCTTCGCCGGCTCGTTGCTGCTCGTGGCCGCGACCGGAACGTGCGGCATCCTTGTCTGGATGCTCGCCCTGCTCGTCCTGATCGTGGCCGGCCTGCTGGCCCTCGCCACGCTCGCCGTCGAGCACCGGCTCGCCGGTGCCGCAGACTTTCCGCACCACCCGTAACACCAACCCGAGGAAGCAATGACCCAGAGCTCGCGACGCCGTTACGCCATCGCCGGAACAGGGCACCGTGCCGGGATGTACATCGAGGCGATCCTCGGCGAGCAATCCGACGTCGCCGAGCTGGTGGGCTGGTGTGAGCCGAACCCCGGCCGGATGGACTACTACGACGAGCTCGTCGCCGCGGCCGGCATCAGTGAGCCGCTGCCGCGCTACTCCCCGGACCACCTCGAGAAGATGATCGCCGAGGAGCGCGTCGACGTCGTCGTGGTGACCAGCCCCGACTACACTCACGCCGACCTGGTCTCCCGGGCGCTGGCCGCCGGTGCGGACACCGTGGTGGAGAAGCCGCTCACGATCGACGCCGAGGGCTGCCGCACGATCACCGGCGCGGTGGCCGAGACCGGCAAGGACGTCGTGATGACGTTCAACTACCGCTACGCGCCGCGCAACAGCTCGCTCAAGGAGGTCATCAGCTCGGGCGAGATCGGCACCGTGACCTCCGTGCACTTCGAGTGGGCGCTGGACACCGTGCACGGCGCGGACTACTTCCGCCGGTGGCACCGCGAGAAGAAGAACTCCGGCGGGCTGCTCATCCACAAGGCCTCCCACCACTTCGACCTCGTCAACTGGTGGCTCGCCGACGTCCCCGAGCGCGTGTACGCGAGCGGTGCGTTGCGGTTCTACGGCGCCGACGCCGCGGCCTCCCGGGGGATCGGCCCGCGCCCGGCGCGGGGCACCGGCAACCCGGAGGACCCGTGGGCGCTCGACATGAACGCGAACCCGCGGCTGAAGGCGATGTACCTCGACGCCGAGCACCACGACGGGTACCTCCGCGACCAGGACGTCTTCGGGCCCGGCATCACCATCGAGGACACCATGGCGGTGCTCGTCGACTACCGCGGCGGGGCGACCCTGAGCTACTCGCTGAACGCGCACTCCCCGTGGGAGGGGTACAAGGTCACCGTCAACGGCACGGCCGGTCGCGCCGAGCTGGACGTCGTCGAGCGCGGCTCGGTCGCGTTCGACGACGACGGTCTGTTGATCAACGACCCGGGCGCGTCCCCCGACGCCTGGGCGGGGGACGACCTGCGCCCGTTCGGCGACCGGCTGCTGGTGCAGAAGCACTGGGGCCGGGCCACCTCCTACCCGATCCCGGTCGGCGTCGGCGGGCACGGCGGCGGCGACGAGATCCTGCTCGGCGACGTGTTCCGCGGACCGGGCGCGGACCCGCTCGGGCGTCCGGCCGGGTACCGCGACGGCGTGCGCGCGGTCGCGGTCGGCATCGCCGCGAACCGGTCGATGGCCACCGGGCAGGCGATCAACGTCGCCGACCTCGGCCTCGGTATCGACCTGTGAGCCTGCGGCGGACCGGCGCCCGCGGTCCGCTGACCGTCCGGCACGAGCTCGACCGGTCGGTCCAGGTCGCCCACCGCGGGCGGGACCTGCTGACCTACGTCTACGCGCCCGACGACGTGCAGCTGGAGTCACCTCGGCCGTACTTCCACCCGATCACCACCCTCGGCGGCGACCTGGTCAGCCTGTTCCGGCCGCACGACCACGTGTGGCACAAGGGCCTCGCGTGGTCGCTGCCGAACGTCGGGCCGCACAACTTCTGGGGTGGGCCGAACTACGTGCCCGGGCAGGGCTACGTCCAGCTCGAGAACGACGGCTCGATGGACCACGACCGGTTCACCGCGCTGGACGTCACCTCCGACCGGGTACGGGTCTCGCACGAGCTGGTCTGGCACGCACAGCCCGCTGCCGGCGAGCAGGTCGGGGCGCAGATCGTGCACGAGGAGCGGTCCTTCGCCGTGACCGTGCCGACGCCGGACGCCTGGGTGCTCACGTTCACCTCGGCCATCACGAACGTCTCGGGCGAGCATCTCGACATCGGGTCGCCGACCACCAAGGGCCGCGAGAACGCCGGCTACGGGGGACTGTTCTGGCGCGGGCCGCGGTCCTTCACGGGCGGCACGATCCTCGCGCCCGGCTTCGCCGGCGGGGAGGAGGTCCGGGGCACCCGGGCGGAGTGGATGGGCTTCACCGGCCAGCACGACCAGACCGCCCGGCACTCGAGCCTGGTCATCGTGGACGACTCCATGAATCCGCAGCACCCGCCGAAGTGGTTCATGCGCAGCGAGTTGTTCGCCGGCGTGAACCCGGCACCGTTCTTCAGCGAGGAGGTCCCCTTCGCGCACGCGCAGACGCTGCGGTTCCGCTACGCCGTCGTCATCGCCGACGGCGACGCCGACCCCGCCCGCGCCGAAACCCTCGCGGCCCTAGGCCGCACAGCCCTGCACCAGCCCACCTGAGCCCTCCCACCCCCCCC
>NZ_DATCNW010000327.1:0-5244 GCF_036565025.1 Pengzhenrongella sp. | reverse complement strand
GGCCGGCCGCCGAGCTCTCGGCGCGCTGATCGAGCGTGCCGGACCGATCGATGGTCCGGCTCAGGTGCGGCTGCGAAACGGACTCGACCGGTGGGCGCCGCGGCTCGGGCACCTGGACACCGGCCGCGAGCTGCGCCTGCTGGCGGGGCTCGGCGGCGTCGTGCTGCATCCGGGGTCGGCAGGCTGGCCGTCCGGCCTGGACGAGCTGGGGTTCGCGGCACCGCCGTGCCTGTGGGTTCGCGGCGCGGGGGACCTCGAGGTGCCCCTGCGCCGATCGGTCTCGCTCGTCGGGGCGCGGGCGGCGACCGGCTACGGCGAGCACGTGGCCGCGGACCTCGCGGCCGGGCTGGCCGATCGCCGGTTCGCGGTCGTCTCGGGCGGCGCGTACGGCATCGACGCGGCGGCGCACCGCGGTGCGCTCGCCGTCGGCGGCCGCACCGTCGTCTTCCTCGCGGGTGGCATCGACCGGCCGTACCCGGCGGGCAACGCCGCGCTGCTGGCACGTGTGGTGGAGGCCGGAGGTTCGGTGCTCAGCGAGGTGCCCCCCGGGTGCGTGCCCAGCAAGAGCAGGTTCCTGCAACGCAATCGGCTGATCGCCGCCGCGAGCCGGGCCACCGTCGTGGTCGAGGCGGCGTGGCGGTCGGGCGCGCTCAACACCGCGGGACACGCCGCGGGGCTGCTGCGGCCGGTCGGCGCGGTGCCCGGTCCCGTCACGTCGATGGCCTCGGCCGGCTGTCACCGCCTGCTCCGCGACGGCGCCGCGGTGTGCGTGACGGATGCCGCGGAGGTCGCCGAGCTTGCGGGCGTCGCGGGACGGGACCTCGCCCCCGAGCGGGTCGGCGCACCGGCCGAGGTCGACGGGCTCGACCCTCGGCAGCGCAAGGTGCTCGACGCCCTGCCGGTCGTGCGTGCGGCGGAGCCCGACTCGCTCGCCCGGGCCGCGGGGCTCTCCGTCGCGGAGGTCCTCGCGGCCCTCGGGCCGCTCGAGCTCGAAGGATTGGCCGAGCGGGATGGGCCGGGTTGGCGGCGTCGTCGCCGCGCCCGGACCGGAACGTGAGGTTCGTCCGGGGTGCCCCGCGGGCAACTTCACCCATTGCCGCCCCGGACTAAATGGGGGCGGATCGGACACCTCGGCGCCGTTGGCGGCCCGACACGCGGAACTCATCCTTGTCCCGGCGTCGGCGGGCCGACACGGTAGGTCCATGAGCAGCACTGGGGGCAGCAGCACCACGAGCGCGCAGACAGGGGTGTCCGAGGCGACCGCGGCGGCGGCTGCCGCCGCGACGTCGGCACTTGCCGCAGCGCTGGCGGTCGCGTCCGTGGACATCGGCGCGACCGCGACAATCAGCGCCACCCGGACGGCGGCGCCCCGCGTCCGCCCGGCCCGTTCGCCCTGGTCGGTCGAGCTGGCGGCGCAGTTCGGCACCCACCTCGGGGCGCAGCGCGGACTCTCCCCGCACACCGTGCGGGCCTACACGGGCGATCTCGAGCACCTCTTCGCGTTCGCTCAGGCGCAGGGACGGCCCACGCTGGACGAGATCGACCTCGCCGTGCTCCGCGCCTGGTTGGCCTCGATGGCCGCCGTGCCACTCAGTCGCGCGACTCTCGCGCGCAGGGGAGCGGCCGTGCGGACCTTCTTCGCGTGGGCTCAGCGCACCGGTCGCGTGCGGACCGACCCCGCCCTGCGGCTCGCCTCGGCCCGTTCGGCAGTCACGCTCCCGACCGTGCTCGCAGTGGAGTCCGCCGCGCAGCTGCTCGACGTCGCTCGCACCCGCGCCGACGACGGCGACCCGGTCCACCTGCGCGACTGGGTTGCCCTCGAGCTGCTCTACGCGACCGGCGCGCGCGTCGGGGAGCTCGTCGGCGCCGATATCGACGACGTCGACCTCGAGCAGCGCACGATGCGCGTGCTCGGCAAGGGCGGCCGCGAACGCGTGATCCCGTTCGGTGTGCCGGCCGCGCGCGCGGTGCGCGAATGGCTGGTCGACGGCCGCCCGCGGCTCGCGACAGCCGACTCCGGCAGCGCGCTCCTGCTGGGACGCCGCGGTCACCGCGCCGACCAGCGCCAGCTCCGCGAGGTCTCCCACGAGGTGGCAGCTCTGGCGGGGGTGGACGACGTCGCGCCGCACGCCCTGCGGCACAGCGCGGCGACGCATCTGCTGGCCGGGGGCTCTGACCTGCGAAGCGTTCAGGAAGTTCTGGGGCACGCTACGCTTGCGACGACCCAGCGGTATACCCACGTATCGGCCGAGCGGCTGCGTCGCTCATTTCAACAAGCGCACCCCAGGGCATGAGCTCGAGCACGAGAGACGTTCATGGACGCTCCGAACGAACATCGATCGAACGAGGTTGATGTGACGCTCGACGCCGACGTGCCCCGACCACACTCGTCCAACAGTCCCCTGGTGACCGGCAACGGTGGGGGCACCGCAGTCGACGACGAATTCGAGCCGTCCCTCGACGTGACGGACGCCCCGGCCCCCGAGCTCATCCAGGACGCCTGGCGCGAGTTCAAGGTCTCCGGCGACCGAGCCCTGCGCGAGCAGCTGATCCTGCACTACGCGCCGCTCGTCACGGCCGTCGCCGCCCGGCTCGGCATGCGGCTGCCCAGCAGCGTCGAGCAGGCAGACCTGGTCTCCTACGGCATGTTCGGCCTCATCGACGCGATCGAGAAGTACGCCCTCGACCGGTCGGTCAAGTTCGAGACGTACGCGAGCTCACGCGTCCGCGGTGCGATCATCGACGAGCTCCGTG
Organism: Pengzhenrongella sp.; assembly: GCF_036565025.1. Lineage (NCBI taxonomy): Bacteria > Bacillati > Actinomycetota > Actinomycetes > Micrococcales > Pengzhenrongella > Pengzhenrongella sp. The sequence goes on along the minus strand of NZ_DATCNW010000327.1, from coordinate 2,490 downwards.
CGATGGACTGGATCCCGCGTTCCGTGCGGACCAAGGCCCGTGCCGTCGACCGCGCGTACGCCGAGCTGGAGGGCGAGCTGCGCCGCACGCCCACCGAGGGCGAGGTCGCCGAGCGGCTCGAGGTGGGGGTCGGTGAGCTTCGGACGGTCTTCGCGCAGCTCTCGACCGTGAACGTCGCGGCCCTCGACGAGCTTCTCGGCGCGGAACGGACGGACAGTGTCTCGCTGCTCGACACGCTCCAGGACCGGCGCGCGCCCGATCCGGCCGGGTCGTTCGAGGCCCAGGAGACCAAGTTCCTGCTGGCCCGAGCGATCGAGCAGCTCGGGGAGCGGGAGAAGATCGTGCTCGTCCTGTACTACTACGAGGGCATGACGCTCGCGGAGATCGGCCGGGTGCTCGGCGTGACCGAGTCCCGGATCTCCCAGATGCACACCGCCGCAATGGTCCGCCTCCGCGCCAAGCTCATGGAGTCCGAGCGCGGCTGACCCCCGCCCCGCCCCGCCCCACCCCACCCCGATCGGCCACAAACTGCGCACATCGGCGCGGGCTGCGTACATCGGATGTGCGCATGCTGCACGGATGTGCGCAGTTTGCGGGCGCAACGCCCGCGTCGCGGGGTCAGGGGTCCGGGAGGAGGATCACCGGGGCGGTGGCGGGCAGCAGGGAGAGGGGGTTCAGGTAGACGTCGGCGCGGCGCACGCCCCAGTGCAGGCACGACGCCGGGGCGCAGTGCCCGGCCACGTCCTGGATCGTGCCGATCACCTGACCGCGCCGCACCCGGGTGCCGGGGCGCACCGACCAGTTCACCGGTTCCAGGCTCGACCGCAGCCCGTCGTCGTGCACGACGGTCACCACTCCACGGTCCACGACGGTGCCCGCGAACGACACTGTCCCGGCCGCCGGCGCGAGAACGTCCTGCCCGACCGTCCCGGCGAGGTCGACGCCGCGATGGCCGGGCGCCCAGGGCTCGGCGGGGGCGTCGAACGGGTGCACGAGCGCCGGGTCGCCCGTGAGCGGCAGCGCGTAGCCGGAACTCCGGTGCGCCGCCGGTGGCGCTGCGGCCCCCGGCACGCCCGCGCCGTTGCCGGCCCGCGCCGCGGCGCCGACGACGGCGTCGGGCACCGGTCCGGAGCCCGCGACGCCGAAAGCGAGGGCGCCGGCGAGCACGCCGATCACGACGACCGAACCGAGTGGGTGCACCATGCGCGCAAGGCTCGTGGACCAGCAGGGATCGGGGCAACACCCGCCGGCCGCCGCGGTGCACGACGTCGGCCGGACGCCGCCCGGGGTCGGGTAGAGTGACCTCTGCGATCGGCCTGTGCCGATCGACATCGCGCGCCATTCGCCCGCGCCCTGTGCAGATTCGAGCCTCGCGGCTCGTCGGCAGGGACCGGGTGTCCGCGCTGGCATCGGTCCGGGGAAACCCGGCGCCAGCAAGGGCGTGGCGCCAGGGGCCCCGACTGACCGGTCGGAGCTGACAACCGGAATGCGGGTCCACCCGGACCCGCCACTTTGCGCGCACGCCGTGAGGGTGCGCGCCGGAAGGACGTGCCATGGCCGTCGTGACCATGCGCCAGCTGCTCGAGAGCGGTGTCCACTTCGGACACCAGACCCGCCGCTGGAACCCCAAGATGAAGCGCTTTATCTTCACCGAGCGCAACGGCATCTACATCGTCGACCTGCAGCAGTCGCTCGGCTACATCGACGCTGCGTACGACTTCGTCAAGGAGACCGTCGCCCACGGTGGCACGATCCTCTTCGTCGGCACCAAGAAGCAGGCCCAGGAGCCCGTGGCCGAGCAGGCAGCCCGGGTCGGGATGCCGTTCGTCAACCAGCGCTGGCTCGGTGGGATGCTGACCAACTTCCAGACGGTGAACAAGCGCCTCCAGCGCCTCAAGGAGCTCGAGCTCATCGACTTCGCCGACGTCGCAGGGAGCGCCTTCACGAAGAAGGAGCTGCTCATCATGCGTCGCGAGCGGGACAAGCTCGCGAAGACCCTCGGCGGCATCCGCGACATGACCAAGGTTCCCTCGGCCGTGTGGATCGTGGACACCAACAAGGAGCACCTCGCGGTCGATGAGGCGCGCAAGCTGCACATCCCGATCGTCGCGATCCTCGACACCAACTGCGACCCCGACGTCGTCGACTACAAGATCCCCGGTAACGACGACGCGATCCGCGCCGTCACGCTGCTCACCCGCGTGATCGCGGACGCAGTCGCCGAGGGCCTCATCCAGCGTCACTCGGGCCGCAACGCGGGCGCCGAGGGCACGCCGGACGCCGAGCCGCTCGCCGAGTGGGAGCGCGAGCTCCTCGCCGGTGCCGAGGCCGGACTCGCGGCGGACGCCGCTGCGGCCGCCGTCGCGGCCCCGGTCGCCGAGGCTGTCGCTCCGGCCGCCGTCGAGGCTCCGGTCCCCGAGGCGCCCGTCGCCGAGGCTGTCGCTCCGGTCGAGGTCGTCCCCGAGGCGCCCGTCGCCGAGGCTGTCGCTC
>NZ_DATCNW010000326.1:0-9478 GCF_036565025.1 Pengzhenrongella sp. | reverse complement strand
AACAACGCCCAATTCTTCGGCAACCAGTACTTCATCGCCCTGTTCACCGTCGGCGCCGGCATCTACCTCATCGTCAACCTCGTCCTGTCCCGCGCCGCAGTCTGGATCCAAAAACGCACCTAGGCACGTTGCAAAATCGAGCGGCAATAGCGAGCCCGCGGGCGGCGCGCCGAAGCCGTCGTTGTCGATGCCGGGCCGCGGCCGTCAGCGTCGACGGCGGGCTCGGCCCTTCAACGCCGTGGGTGGACGGCTCAGTGCAGCGCTCTGTGCATCACAAGTGCAGCGAATGACGCGTTTTGGTGCACTTTCGCTGCACTCAGGGCTGCGATCTGAGGTCGAGCCGACCGGCTGCCCGGACAGCGGGCCTTCGGGGCAGGTCGCCGGGACGACGGTGGCAGCGAGCCCGCGAACTCGCCAGGCGTCGAACTCGGACACTGTTCGATCGGCGAACTCGCGAACCCGCGAACCCGCGATCGCCGATTCGCGCCGCGCGAACTGGGAGTTGTTGTCGTATTTCGGGCGATCTGACAACAACGACTCCCAGTTCGCGACGACCCTGAGGTCCCGACGCGTGCGGGCGGGCTTGTTGGTGCGGTATCCGCCAGCGCTGCCGGCGAGTTCGCCACATTGACTCGAGGTCGTCGGTTTCTAACCCAGCCATTCTGCAAAGAAACCCCCGTTCTGCAAACTCCCGGAGCTTGCAGAACCGGGGTCTCTTTGCAGAACCGGGGCGCGGGCGGGGCGGAGCGGAGGCCGGGTCGGGAGGTGGGGACTGTGCGGGTTGGGGTTCGGGGGTACGAGCCGGGGTGGGTTGTCGACTTCGAGCGGGTTCGGGTCGCGCTGGTTGGCGCGCTCGACTCGGTCGATGTCGTGGCGATCGAGCATGTGGGGAGCACGTCGGTTCCCGGTCTTGCGGCGAAGCCGGTGCTGGACATCGACGTCGTGGTGGCCGCGGGCTCCGTTCGGTCGGCGATCGACGAGCTCACCGCCGCGGGGTACCAGGACGAGGGCGAGCGCGGCATCCCCGGGCGACACGCCTTGCGGGCCCCGGCCGACGGCGTGCACCGGCACGTCTACGTCTGCGTGGACGGCTCCCTGGCCCTGCGCAACCACCTCGCGGTACGCGATCTGCTGCGCGCGGACCCCGAGCTTCGCGACGAGTACGCCGCGCTGAAGCTGGCGCTCGGCGATCGCGAGCTCGACGACGTCGAGGAGTACGTCGCACGGAAGAGCGCCTTCCTGCAGCGAGTCCTCGAACGCGCCGGGGTGTCACCCTCCGACCGGGCCGAGATCGCGCACCAGAATCCGACGGAGGACGGTCGCGCGACACGCGTCGCCGGATCAGGTGACGCGGTCGGCCCTCACTTGTAGAGCACCCGCTGCACCTGCAGGACCGACGAGCTGGCGACCACGGTCACCTTGACCCACTCGTCCACGGTGGAACCGCCCTCGATGGTGATTCGTGAAAGGTTCGACACGGCGCCCGAAATCCCGTAGAACGACAACCACGTCGAGCTGGTCAGCGGCTTGTCGCTGCGAAAGACGTGCGTGTCGCCATTGAACAGGAAGACGGGTCGGACGAACGCGCGGCTTTCCGACGCGATGGTCCGCACAACGCTCTGGAAGGCCGTGCGGTAGGTGCTGCCCGGGGTGCCCACGAACATGTCTGCCTGCGTCAGCAGAACGACGGCCCGGCTGTTGTCCGCCTCGGCCTTCGCGAAGGTGTCCTTGATCCAGGTGACTGCTGCGGCCGCCCGGGACTTCTCCTCCGCGAGCTGAGCGGTGGTCGGCTGGGTGTACCCCAGCCCGGTCCAGGCGTTGAGGTCGTTGTTCGAACCGACCAGATGTATCGCCGAGAAGGTGACGCCGTCCTGCTCGAGGCGCACATTCTCCGGATACCCGGACTGAGGTGTCACGGCGGCCGCATTTTGCCCCAGGGTCTGGCCCGGCACCGCGAAGAACTCCGCGCGAACCGCTGCCAGGCGGTCCAACGGATCTGCCCTCCCGATGGCCGCGCGGTGGCAGTCCGCCCACTCGTTGTCGCCCGGCGTGTAGACCAGTGGGTCCACGAACGTGTCGAAGTCGGACTTGATCGTGGCGTAGTAGCTGTCGGAGCAGTTGCTCCCGTCAGCGCCGATGTCGCCCAGATGACTGGCGAGCTGCACGTCGGGGTCGGCGTTGATCTGACCGATCCGTCCGGGAAACTCCTGCAGCTGGGTCGAGCCGTAGGGGATGTCTCCGATCACCGCGAAACTGAACGTCGATGCCCGGGCCGGCCCGCCGATCGAGATGACGGCTGCGACCAACAGGGCCGAGATCGCGCTCGACGCGCCGCGGCGAGCGTTCCGACGACGACGACGACTACCAATGCTGCTCCTGCTCCTGCTACTGCTACTGCTCCGACCGGCCATGACGGCCTCCAAGCCGCCGTCAGAGGCTGCGCACGGCCTCGAACCGGCGGTTCTCGCTCGTCGTTGCTTGCGCCGCGCTGCCTGCGGCCGCGGCCGAACTTACTCCGGAGCTTTTGAGCCCACCACGCGAGTTCCCGATCGGTGACGCCCGGGTCACGCCCGGGTCACGCCCCGGCGACACCGGCGGCGGAGTGCCCGAATGAGCCGCCGTACAGCGCGAGGGCTACCCGGCGGTCGCGCTGGCGCGGATCTCGCGGATGACGGTCACCTTGATCTCGCCCGGATAGCTGAGGTCGGCCTCGATGTGCTTGGCGATGGCCGACGCGAGCCCGGGGAGCTGGGTGTCGTCGACGGACTCGGGCTCGACGAGCACGCGGACCTCGCGGCCCGCGGACATCGCCAGCACGCGGCGGACTCCCGCGTGCTCGGCGACCAGCTGCTCGATCCGGTCCATGCGCTCGATGTACTGGTCGAGCTCCTCCCGGCGGGCTCCGGGACGCGCGGCCGAGCACGCGTCAGCGGCCTGGACCAGCACGGCCTCCACCGACTCCGCGGGTACCTCCTCGTGGTGCGCCGCGATCGCGTTCACCACGACGGCGGACTCACCGCACCGGCGGGCGAGGTCGGCGCCGACCATGGCGTGCGTGCCCGACACCTCGGCCGTCAGCGCCTTGCCGATGTCGTGCAGGAACGCCGCCCGGCGGGCCACGTCGACGTCGGCGCCGACCTCGGCGGCCATCGCGGCGGCGATCTGGGCGCTCTCCACGAGGTGCGCGAGCACGTTCTGCCCGAAGGAGGTCCGCAGCCTCAGCCGACCCATCGTCCGGACCAGGTCGGGGTGCAGGGCGCCGACCCCGGCGTGCTCGGCGGCCTCGTGCCCGGCGGCGACGGCCCGCTCCTGCGCACCGGCGAGGGCCTCGGCGTACGCGGACTCGATCCGCTGCGGGTGGATCCGCCCGTCGGCGATCAGCGACTCGAGCGCCACCTGGGCGACCTCGCGCCGCTCCGCGTCGAAGCAGGACAGCATCACCGAGTCGGGGGTGTCGTCGATCAGCACGTTGACCCCCGTCAGCGCCTCGAAGGTGCGGATGTTGCGCCCCTCCTTGCCGATGATCCGGCCCTTCATGTCCTCCGAGGGCAGCGGGACGACCACGACCACGCTCTGCGAGCTCGTCGCGACGGCGACGCGTTGCACCGCGGTCGCGACGATCCGGCGCGCGCTGTCTTCGGCGGTCTTGCGCGCCTTCGCCTCGGTGCGACGCACCGCCGCCTCGGTATCGCGGGTCGCCTGCTCGAGGATCCGGCGCTCGAGCTCGGCGCGCGCGTCCTGCGCGCCGAGCCCCGCGATCTTCTCCAGCTCGACCAGCTCGGCGACCCGCGCGGCCGCCTGCCGGTCGCCGAGCTCGCGCTCGGCCTGGGTCAGCGCGAGGGCTCGGTCGCGCAACGTGTGGGCCAGGTCGGCGGCCGCCGCGCGGTCCTCGGCGAAGGCGGCCTCGCGCGCACCGAGCACCTCCGCGCGGCGCTCGGCCTCGGCCGTCGCGGTGCGCGCGTCCTCCCGGATGGCCGCGACGTCGGTCCTGGCCGTCTCGCGCTGGGCACTCGCGTCACGCCGGGCAACCAGCACCAGCAGCACGGCGACCAGGCAGGCCCCCAGCAAGCCGACGACCAGCGCGACCTCGGTCAGATCCATGCAGAACTCCCTCGTCGGTCTGCGGGGTCAGGCCGCGCAGTCAGTCGTCCTCGAACGACCAGTCGTCGCTCGAGTCCATCCCCGCACCATTCTCCCCCGACGGGCCCGTCCCGGCGGCGAGCTCCTCCTCATCCAGCAGCTCACGCACGATCCGCACCGCAAGCTCGGTGGAATACCCCTTGCGCGCCAGCATGGCGACCACGCGCCGGAGCCGCACCTCGCGGGTCAGGCCGGTCGCGCTCGCCAGCCGGCGACGCGCGAGCCGGCGCGCGGTGTCCTGCTCGGTGTCCGCGTCCAGCGTGCCGAGCGCGTCGGCGGCGAGCTCGTCGCCGATCCCGGCGTGGCTCAGCTCGAGAGCCAGGGCCCGGCGGGACAGCCCCCGGTTGGCGTGCCGGGAACGCACCAGGATCCGGGCGTACTCCGCGTCATCGATCAGGCCGACCTCGACGTAGCGGTCGAGCACGGCGTCGGCCACCTCGGGGGGTACGTCCTTCTCGGCCATCGCCTGCGCGAGCTGCGCCCGGCTGCGCGGGGCGCCGGTCAGCATCGCCAGCGCGGTCGCCCGCGCGACCGCGCCGTGATCGACCGCACGGCCGGGCGCGTCACCCTCCTCGGGTGACGTGCTCACGGCGCGGCCCCAGTTCCCACCGACCTTGCGCCTGGGGATCAGAAGTCGACCGTGGGTCCGCTGTCGGTGGGATCGTCGAGCTTGGCGCCCACCCCGAGCTTCTCCTTGATCTTCTTCTCGAGCTCGTTCGCGAGGTCCGGGTTGTCCCGCAGGAAGCCGCGGGCGTTCTCCTTGCCCTGGCCGAGCTGGTCGCCCTCGTAGGTGAACCAGGAGCCGGACTTGCGCACGAAGCCGTGGTCGACGCCCATGTCGATCAGGCCGCCCTCACGCGAGATGCCGACGCCGTACAGGATATCGAACTCGGCCTGCTTGAAGGGCGGGGCCATCTTGTTCTTGACGACCTTGACGCGGGTCCGGTTCCCGACCGCCTCGGTGCCCTCCTTGAGGGTCTCGATGCGACGGATGTCGAGGCGGACCGAGGCGTAGAACTTCAGCGCCTTGCCACCGGTGGTCGTCTCGGGGGAACCGAAGAACACGCCGATCTTCTCGCGGAGCTGGTTGATGAAGATCGCGGTGGTGCCCGAGGCGCTCAGCGCGCCGGTGATCTTGCGCAGGGCCTGGCTCATGAGCCGGGCCTGGAGCCCGACGTGGCTGTCCCCCATCTCCCCCTCGATCTCCGCCTTCGGCACCAGGGCCGCGACGGAGTCGATGACCACGACGTCGATCGCGCCGGAGCGGATCAGCATGTCCATGATCTCCAGGGCCTGCTCACCCGTGTCGGGCTGAGAGACGAGCAGCGCGTCGGTGTCGACGCCGAGCTTCTTGGCGTACTCCGGGTCCAGCGCGTGCTCCGCGTCGATGAACGCCGCGATGCCGCCGGCCCGCTGCGCGTTCGCGACCGCGTGCAGCGCGAGGGTCGTCTTGCCGCTGGACTCCGGACCGTAGATCTCCACGACCCGCCCGCGGGGCAGCCCGCCGATCCCGAGCGCGATGTCGAGCGCGATGGAGCCGGTTGGGATGACCTCGACGGGGGCGCGGCCCTCGTCGCCGAGGCGCATGATCGAGCCCTTGCCGAACTGACGGTCGATCTGGCTGAGTGCGGCTTCGAGAGCCTTCTCGCGGTCCTGGGGAGCGGCCATGTCAACACCTCGTGGTGATAGTGGTGGCAGCCGGAGCTGCGCTGGACTGGGGCTGGTCTGTGCTGGAGGCGACGTTATGCCCGACCACCGACATCCGGCGCCGGAGCCTCCTTGTCTGTGGAGAGCCCGTCGTCGTCTTCGCCTGTGCACAAGGTTAGCCGAACAACTGTTCGATGGCACCCAACACGCCGAAGTCACGAACTCGGGACGGTCCAGCGTTCTCCCGGACGCAGCACGACCGCCTCGCAGTCCGGTGCGGCCCGGGCCAGCGCCACCGCGAACGCGTCGCCCGCGCGGTCCATCCAGCCGGGCGGGAGCCGGCGCGAGGCGGGCGCGTGCAGGGTGCCCCAGTGCACCGGGACCGCGTACCGCGCCCCGACGACGGCGCACGCCCGTGCGGCGTCGACCGGGCCCAGGTGACCACCCGAGAGCCTGGGCCCCCAGCCGTGCACGGGCACCAGCGCGACGTCGACCGGGCCGCCCGCGAGGTCGGTCAGGTGCCGCATCGCGGGGTACAGGGAGGTGTCGCCGGCGACCCAGATGCAGGCCGACGCGCCGCGCACCAGGTGCCCGTTGACGGCGTTCGGCCGGTGCGCCATGGGGCGGTGGCCGTGCACCGCGGGACACAGTCGCACCCGGACCCCGGCGCCCGCCGCGTCGAGCTCCCCTCGGTCCCGGGGCTGCGGCCAGCGCGCTTCGGGGTGCTCGCCCGCGACGCCCGGCCGGACCGGGAACCACTCGCCACCGCGCAGGCCGACCCCGGGCACGCCCCGCTCGACCAGCCAGTGCGCGCTGGACGGCGCCGTGAGCACGGGCACGTCCCCGAGCAGGCGCAGCGACGTGAGCTCGGCGTGGTCGTGGTGCAGGTGGGAGAGCAGCACGGCGTCGGCCCCGCCCCAGGTCTCCTCGTCCGGGGTCGACCCGCGCCTGCGCAGCAGGCCCGCGTGCCTGCGCAGCAACGGGTCGGTGACGAGCCGGACCCCGTCGAGGTCGAGCACCGCCGTGGAGTGCCCGAGCCAGGTCACGCTGAGCCCCGCGCCACCGCGTGACGCGGCGTCGAACGACCCGCCCAGGGCCCGCATCATGGCCGCAGCCCGAGCGCGCGCTGCCAGCGCACCAGCTGGGCGTGCACCGACTCCGCACCGATCAGCATCTCGTCGCTCCCGACGTCGTCGCGCAGGTCCGGGTCGACCGCCCACTCGACCGGATACATCAGCAGCGCGTCGTTCTGGGCGCCGCCGAGTCCGCCGTGCGAGCCGACGAGCTCCTCGAAGGCGTGCACCGAGCCGCGCGCGTCGACGGTGGAGATCAGGATCAGGTCCCCCGCGTTCTCGAGCCCTGCGGCGCGCAGCAGATCCGGCCGAGCCCGCGGCCCGTACTGCGCGAGCGGGTCCTCACCGCGCACGGCCGCCGCGGCGGGGACGTCGTCGGCCAGCAGGCGCGAGCCGCGCGCGCCGACCGCGACCGGGCCGCGCCCGGCCGTCCACGCGACGACGACGCCGATCGCGTGGTGCGCCAGCAGCCCGGGCAGCAGGCGGGGCCAGCGCTCGTTGATCTCCTCGATCGGGACCCGGCCGGGCAGCTGGGGGAACCAGAGCTCGCCGAGGTTCCCCGACGCGGTGACCGCGACCTCGGGCAGCGGCGGCTCGCCGTCGCTGGGGCGCCGCCCGGGGCGCACTGGCCCGCTGCGCCCGGTGCGGTCGGCGATCCGGGCTCCGCCCGACGCGCCGAGCAGGGAGTTCAGCGGCCCCCACTCCTCCCCCGCCTCGGACTTCACGGTCTGGGTCGTGCCCCCGCGACCCGACCCGACCGCCATCAGGTCGTGCACGACGTCGAGCAGCGACGCGCCCTCGACCTGCTCGAACGTCGACCCGAGGGACTGGCCATGGTCGGAGAGGACGACGATCCGGTACGCCCGCGGCGAGTGCTCCGCGACCTCGGCGAGCAGCTCGAGCACCCGGTCCAGGCCCTCGAGGGCGCGCAGCGACTCCGGCCGCAGGGGGCCCGCGTGGTGGGCGATCTCGTCGTAGTCGACCAGGTCGACGAACACCGTCGGCGCACCGGCCAGCAGCTGCTCGGCGACCAGCGCGGTGGTGAGGTCCCGCAGCAGCACGTTGCTGATCCCGCGCAGCACCACGTACGCACCGCGGCGCGGGACCCGCGGCTCGACGCGCCGGGTGCGCTGCCAGCGCCCCTGGTAGAGCTCCTTGACCATCTCGCCCACGGTGAGCCCGAGGGTCCGGGTGAGCACGTAGGGGCTCGCGAAGAAGCGGATGAACGCGGTGCCCGGGCCGAACCCGCGCCGCCGCCGGGCGCGGCTCATGACCAGCAGGTTCGTCGGCGCGTCGCCGGTGAACATCGTGCTGATCGCGACGCCGGACCGGGCCAGCAGGCCCTCCCCGTCGCTCATCCGGGCCTCCACGAGGGCCGCGTCGACCGGGTGGTTCGTGACGACGAGGCGCCCGAGGTCCTTGTCCCACCAGCGGAACGCGGGCACCTGGGAGCTCGTGCCGTGCAGCAGGCCGGCCTGGCTCGCGGGGGTGGTCGCCGGCACGCGCGCCCACCAGCCCTCCAGCCGATGCGTGCCGGTCCGCAGCCAGCGCGTCATCGTCGGCACCAGCCCGGCGTCGATCGCATGCGCGAGCACCGAGCTCGACACCCCGTCCAGCTGGACGATGAGCAGCCCGGGCTCACCGCGGCCGGGCACCAGACCGCGCCTGGCCCGCGAGCGCGCCCCGCGCAGCACGTCGCCGAGCACGTACGAGCTGTCGTTGTGCCCCACGAGCCAGCGCCCGCCGGTCATGGCCGTCGACGCGACGAGGAGCACCAGGATCACCTGCGTCCAGCTGCGCACGGTGATGCCGGGCGCCAGGGTCAGGGCGCCCCACGCGATCGCCACCTGGGCGACGAGGCCCGCGAGCAGCGCGCCGCCGAGGCCGAGCAGGGCCGCGATCAGCCGCAGCACCGGCCGGACCAGCCGGTCGCCGACCGCCATCAGCACCGCCGCGACCAGCACGTCGAGCCACGAACGCGCACCGGCGCCGTCCAGCCCGAACAGCGCGATCCCGAGCGCGACCGCGGAGGTGAGCACGGCGAGAAGCCCCTCGCCGACATCGCGCACGGTCGGTTCCCACCAGTTCTGCTGGGCACCGCTCGCGGAGACGGACACGGTGGTGGGTCTCAGGCTCGCGGCGGAGCCGCGCGGTGCGGATCGGCGCCCCAGCGGAGCGCCTCGGGCACGTCCAGGGCGTCGCACAACGCGTGCCAGACGATCCGGGGCTCGACGCCGTCCTCGATCGCCTGGGCGGCCGTGCGGTTGCCGAGGGGGCCGACGACCTGGTCCCCCGCGAGCGTGCGGCCGTACGTCGCGCCGAAGACCTCCTCGACGAGCCCCCAGAACTCACGGTTGCGCATGAGGCGAAGCCTGCCACGGTCTACGGGCGGATGTCGGTGCACGCCAGCAGAATGGAGCCGTGACCTCGTCCACCCGGCCCGCTGCGGGCCCGCCCGCCGACCCGCTCGCGGGTTTCTCGCCCGCGACGCGCGCCTGGTTCACCGGCGCCTTCCCCGGCCCGACGACGGCGCAGACGGGGGCCTGGGCGGCCGTGCGGTTGCCGAGGGGGCCGACGACCTGGTCCCCCGCGAGCGTGCGGCCGTACGTCGCGCCGAA
>NZ_DATCNW010000325.1:0-1570 GCF_036565025.1 Pengzhenrongella sp. | reverse complement strand
GACCCGCCCGGTGACGACGACGTCCGCCCCCGCGCGCAGGCACCGGGTGATGCCCCACGCACCGAGGTAGGCGTTGGCGGCCAGCGGACCGCCCAAGCCGAGTTCGGCTGCGCGTGCCTGCAGGTCATCGCCTTCGACGTGGGCGACCGCGGCGTCCAGGCCCAGCCCCGCGGCCAACTCGCGCACGGCCGCCGCGAGCCCGGCCGGGTTGAGGCCCCCCGCATTCGTGACGATCTTCACGCCGCGCTCGAGTGCCGTCCCGAGCGCGTTCTCCATCTGGCGCAGGAACGTCTTGGCATAGCCCAGGCTCGGATCCTTCAGCCGGTCGCGGCCGAGGATGAGCATGGTCAGCTCGGCGAGGTAGTCGCCGGTGAGGACGTCCAGCGGGCCGTCGGTGAGCATCTCGTGCATGGCTGCGGCACGGTCGCCGTAGAACCCCGACGCATTGCCGATCCGGATCGGCGCCGTCATGACGCCGCTGCCGGTCCGCGGCCGGTGCCGGGCGGTCCCGCGAAGGCCTGCGCGATGCCCAGCCACTCGCCGGCCTCGGCGCCCTCGGCCCTGAGCGCGAGGTCGCTGCGGTGCCGGCGCTGGGTGACGAGCCAGCAGAAGTCCAGCGCGGGTCCGGTGACGCGCTGAGCCGCAGCGGCGGGCCCCCACGCCCACAGCTCACCGTCCGGAGCGCTCAACTCGACGCGGAACTGCTCGGCCGGGACGCGACGCCCGTTGAGGAGATAGGCGAAATCGCGGGTGCGGGCGCCGATATGCGCCACGTGCCGCAGGCGGGCAGTGGGGGCGCGGGCCAGGCCGAGGGTGTCGGCGACGTCCTGGCCGTGCGCCCACGTCTCCATCAAGCGGGCGGTGGCCATCGACGCCGCGCTCATCGGCGGTCCGAACCACGCCAGCTTCGTGCCGTCGGGCACCGCTGCCAGCACCGTGACGAGGGCCACCCGCCCGCTGCGCCAACTGGCCAGTAGTTCGGCCGGCGGCTGGGTGGCGCGCTCGGCGGCGGCGCGGTCGACGTACCCGTCGATGCTCGCCAGCGCCGTCTGCATCTCGCGCTGGAACCGCGCGGGGTCCGTCGCCGCGAGCGTCGCCACGTCGTCGGTCCAGGCCAGGTGGGCGATCTGATGGGCGATCGTCCAGCCGGTGGCCGGGGTCGCGCGGGCCCACTCCGATTGCGGCAACGCCGCGACCACGGCGTCGAGGTCGTCGCTCTCCGCGGTGAGGTCGGCGAGAACGGCGCTCAGGTCAGCCACGCGACCGAGCCTGACACGACCTCATGAATAAATCAATGACGCTTGCTTGTTTTAGCAAATCACTGTGATCAACACGCCGTGGGTATGGCTGTGGGCACGTGGCCGGGATGTTGATCAACGCGCCGTGGGCATGGCGGGTCCTCGAGCGGGTCATTCAGGAGGCGTCGAATGGCCAGCCAGTCTCTTTCGTGGCCCGTGTCTGCTGGGCGTGGGCATGCAGATTGGCGGCCGTGCTCGCGACAACCTGCTCGACGTCCACACCGGTCTGGTCGGCGAGCAGGTAGACGCCATAAGCGAGTTCGCCGAGCCGC
>NZ_DATCNW010000324.1:0-14940 GCF_036565025.1 Pengzhenrongella sp. | reverse complement strand
CGTCCGAGCGTTGACGTCCTATAGGACGTCAACGCTCGGACGTTACGGGGAGGTGAGAGGCGTCAGTCGCATTGCGGGCCGCTTCACGTTGACGCGAGCGGCGTTGTGCCGACTAAGAGGGGTCAGCGGGCGGCGATCAGGCTCGACGCCTCCTGGCGGGAGGTGCGGGCCTCGCCGAGGTGGGCGAGGGCTTCGGGGATCTCCTGGCCGCGCTTGCGCATGGCCTGGCCCCACAGGCGCCCGGCCCGGTAGGACGAGCGAACCAGCGGTCCGGACATGACGCCGAGGAACCCGATCCGCTCGGCCTCGTCGGACAGCTCGACGAACTCCTCGGGCTTGACCCAGCGGGACACCGGGTGGTGGCGGGCCGACGGGCGCAGGTACTGGTTGATGGTGATGAGGTCGCAGCCGGCCTCGTGCAGGTCCACGAGGGCGTCGCGGGCCTCCTGGGTCGTCTCGCCCATCCCGAGGATGAGGTTCGACTTCGTCACCATGCCGGCGGCCCGCGCCTGCGTCAGCACGGACAGCGAGCGCTCGTACCGGAACGCCGGACGGATCTCCTTGAAGATGCGCGGCACGGTCTCCAGGTTGTGCGCCATGACCTCGGGCCGCGAGGAGAACACCTCGGCGAGCTGGTCGGGCACGGCGTTGAAGTCGGGGATCAGCAGCTCGACGCCGGTGCCGGGATTGAGGTCGTGGATCCGCCGCACGGTCTCGGCGTACAGCCACGCGCCGCCGTCGGGCAGGTCGTCGCGGGCGACGCCGGTGACGGTCGAGTACTTCAGGCCCATCGCCTGCACGGACTCCGCGACGCGGCGCGGCTCGTCACGGTCCAGCGGGTCGGGCTTGCCGGTGTCGATCTGGCAGAAGTCGCAGCGGCGGGTGCACTGGTCACCACCGATGAGGAAGGTCGCCTCGCGGTCCTCCCAGCACTCGAAGATGTTGGGACAGCCGGCCTCTTCGCAGACCGTGTTCAGACCCTCGCGTTTGACCAGTCCCTTGAGCTCGGCGTACTCCGGGCCCATCGTCGCGCGAGTCTTGATCCACGAGGGCTTCTTCTCGATCGGGGTCGCAGCGTTGCGGGCCTCGACCCGCAGCATGCGCCGTCCTTCGGGTGCAATCTTCACGTTCGGCAGCCTACGTCAGGGGCACGGCGGGGGCCCACACAGGTCGATGTGAGACGTGCTAAAGGGCCTGTGACGCTCAACACCGGCTATTTTGGGAATGACCGAGCGAGTGGATCGTCCGCGCTGGGACCTCCGACCTATGCGAGGGCTCCAATGCCTGGTCAGCCTGAGAGCAGGGTTCCCCAAGGACGGGTCGCCCGCCGGCGGAAGGGGGCAAGGCCATGCACGTTCTGGTGACTGTCGGGTCGAGGCACGGTTCGACCCTCGAGATCGGCGAAGAGATCGCGGACGTGCTCGAGCGCGCCGGCAACACCGTCCAGCTGATGGATCCCGACGACGTGACGAGCCTGGCCGG
The DNA here is from genome assembly GCF_036565025.1 of Pengzhenrongella sp. Classification (NCBI taxonomy): domain Bacteria; kingdom Bacillati; phylum Actinomycetota; class Actinomycetes; order Micrococcales; genus Pengzhenrongella; species Pengzhenrongella sp. The sequence continues at coordinate 13,458 of NZ_DATCNW010000324.1, read as the reverse complement.
CTTCGACGTGGTGGTGCTCGGCTCGGCGGTGTACGTCGGGCGGCTCAGTGAGTCGGTGAAGGCGCTCGAGCAGCGGCTCGGCGGCGCGCTCACGGCGATCCCGCTGTGGTTCTTCTGGTCGGGCCCCATCGGCAACCCGCCGCGTCCCGTCGAGGAGCCCGACGACGTCGCCGTCCTGGTGCGACAGCTCAAGCCGCGCGGCAGCGCAGTCTTCGGCGGCCGGGTCGAGCGGACCGAGCTCGGGATGTCCGAGCGCGCGCTGGTCGCCCTCGTCGGTGCCAAGGCGGGGGACTACCGCGACTTCGAGGAGATCGACCGCTGGGCCGGGTCCATCGCCAAAGCGATCGCCCCACCCCGCGCCGTCCGCCGCGACACCACGATCCACTGACCAACTTCCGGGGTTTTCGCGAGGATGGGGGTCAGGGCGTTTTCTAGGAGCTTGGGGAGCAGGGTCAGGACGTCGGCGATCCGGATCTGGCGGCCGGTCTCGAGGGAGAGCGACGTGACGCCCGCGTCGGTGATGCCGCACGGCACGATGCGGGAGTACTCCGTCATGTCCGGCTCGCAGTTGAGGGCGAAGCCGTGCATCGTCACGTTCTTGGCCACCCGCACGCCGATCGCCGCGACCTTGCGCTCGAGGCGGTCGCCGTCGGCCGCGAACCACACGCCGCTGCGGCCCTCGACGCGGATCGCGGTCAGGCCGAACTCGGCGCACAGGTCGATGATCGCCTGCTCGAGCGCGCGGACGTAGGCGACGACGTCGACCGGGCTCCCCAGCCGCACGATCGGGTACCCGACCAGCTGGCCGGGGCCGTGCCAGGTGATCCGTCCACCGCGGTCGACGTCGACGACGGGCGTGCCGTCGTCCGGGCGGTCGGCCAGGGCGGTGCGCTTGCCCGCGGTGTACACGCTCTCGTGCTCGCAGAGCAGGACGGTGTCCGGCCGGGTCCCGGCGACGACGTCGGCATGCACCGAGCGCTGGAGCGCCCACGTCTCGCGGTAGTCGGCCAGTCGGGTTCCGAGGTCGAGCTCAATAAACTGCACCGGCCAAGGCTAACGCTCGGGCGATGAGCCGCCTCGATCCGGCGAGTTTCGGCGTTCTGATCGATGCCGAATGGGTGGTTGGCCTGCTCTTCGGGCGGTCGAGATCCTACGCTGGAGGGATGAGCGAGCAGGTGGCAGCGGGGCTGCGGGTAGGAATGGTCGGATACGGCGACTCAGGGCGAGGCATTCACGCCCGGTTGCTGCGCGCGGCGGGGCACGCGGTCACCCATGTCGTGGTCCGCGACGCCGAGCGGGCGGATGCCGCCCGCTCGGACTGGCCGGAGGTCGTCGTCGCGCCCGACGTCGACGCGCTGCTCGAGCATGCGGACGTGCTCGACCTCGTCGTCGTCGCGAGCCCGACCAGCTTCCACGTCGAGCACGCGCTCGCCGTGATCGAGGCGGGACGTCCGCTGGTGGTGGACAAGCCCCTCGCGCCGCACTCGACCGGGGCGCGCCGGCTCGTGCAGGCCGCCAAGTCCGCGGACGTCCCCCTCACGGTGTTCCAGAACCGCCGCTGGGACTCCGAGCAGCTCACGCTGAAGGGCCTGCTGGCCGAGGGGACGCTCGGCGAGGTGCACACCTTCGAGCGCAGGTGGGAGCGCTGGCGGCCGGTCCCGAAGGACCGCTGGAAGGAGAACGACCCGATCGCGGGCGGGCTGCTGCTCGACCTCGGCGCGCACCTCGTCGACTCGGCGACTCAGCTCTTCGGCGAGCCGACGTCGGTCTATGCGGAGATCCGCGCGCTGACGACCCCGATGCCCGACGACGTGTTCCTGTCCCTGCACCACCAGGGCGGCGTGATCAGCCACCTGTGGGCCGGGGCGCTGACCGGGGCGCCGGGCCCCCGCACCCGCGTGCTCGGCAAGAAGGGCTCGTACCTCGTGACCACCTTCGAGGGGGAGCCGACGCCGTTCGAGGCGCTCGACGAGGCAGCCCCCGGCGGTATCGACGGGCACGAGGGCTGGCTGGTGCACGGCGGTGAGCGGGTGCCCGTCCCGCGTGCACCGGGCGGGCACGTCGACTTCTATCGCGCGGTGGGCAGCTGGGTCCTCGCCGGCGGGCCGGTGCCGGTCGATCCGTCGGACGCCGTCGGCACGGCCGACGTGCTCGAGGCCGCGCTGGTCAGCTCGCGTGAGGGACGGATCGTCGCGCTCGTCTGAGTCACTGCGCACCAGAGGCTGTGGACAACGGTCACCGCGGCCCCCCGGGCGGTTCGATGAACCCATGCAGCCCGACGTCGTGCCACCCGACCTGGCCGCGGCGCTGCTCGCCGCCGGCTATCGCGTGGGCGGGCCCGCCGGGGTCGGCTCCCAGTGTCCGGCGTGGTCGGCGTCCGCGGTCGGCGGCGGGCCCGAGGCCCGCACCCGGGTCGTGGTCACGATGCTCGCCGTGCCCACCGGACCCGGCGGCGACGGCATCCGGGCGCGGCTGGACACGCTGCGCGCGCTGCGTCACGAGCACCTGGCCGAGGTCGTCGACGTCGTGCCGGTCAGCGGGACCCGGGAGGCCGGGCGGTGGGCGGTGCTGCTTGCCGAGGTGGCGGGTCCGAACCTCGAGGCGCTGCTCGCGGCGCGGCCGCCGCTCGCCGCCGGCGAGGCGGTCACCCTGGTCGTCCCGCTCGCCGGCGCGCTCGCCGCGCTGCACGACGCCGGCTTGGTGCACGGTGACGTGTCCCCGGCGAACGTGGTCGTGCGACCCGACGGGCGGCCGGTCCTGGTCGACCTGCTCGGGGCGGTGACCGCCGACGCCGGGTCGAGGGCGCCCCGCGGAACGCCCGGGTTCGCGGCGCCCGAGGTCGAGAGCGGCGCCCGGCCGGGCCCGGCCGGCGACGTGCACGCGCTCGCCCGGGTCGCGCTCGCGGCCCTGGAGACCGGGAGCGGCCTCGCGCTCCGGGCGGCCCTGGAAGGGGCCTGCACCCGGGTCGCGAACGACCGACCCTCGGCCGCTGAGCTCGCGGCCCGGTGCTACGCCGCCGCGACGCCCGAGCCGCTCGACCTCCCGGACGCCGCGGTGCTCGCACGCACCACGCTGGCGCGTCTCGCCACCGAATCGAGCCCGCGCTCGGCGGTGACGCGGCAGCCGCCCGGATCGAGGCACCGGGCGGACCGCCGCCGGTGGCGCACCGCGGTGCTGACCCTGGCGGTCGCCGCAGGTGTGGCCGTGTGCGGGGCGCTCGCCGCGGGAGTGCTGGGGCCGGACCCGGCCGACGGCGGGCGTACCGGCCCGAGCCCGGCGGCGGACGCGCCGGCAGCGCACCGCAGCCCCGGGACGGATGCCCCCTCGGTCGCGGCAATCCCTCGCGCGACCTCGAAAGGCGTTCCGTCGGTCGAGGCCGGGCCGACCTTGGGCGACGGCGTGACCTCGGGCGCCGGCGCGACCTCGAGTGCCGGCCCGTCGTCGGACGCCGACCAGTCGTCGGACCCCGACCCGTCGCCTGGCGCCGACCCGGCGCCCGGTGCGCGTTCGGCGAACCGGTCCGATCCGGTGGCGGCCGCGGTCGCGCTGACCGAGCAGCGGGCGACGGCACTGACCACAGGGGATCCCGCCGCGCTGGACGACGTCGAGCTCGCCGGCGCCGCCGCGCACACGGCGGACGTGCAACTGCTCGCCGGCTTGAGGGCGGCGGGCCTGCGGATCGACGGGCTCAAGGCCGAGGTCGTCAACGCGCGGCTGGTCGAGACCGCGCGGACGACGGCCCGGGTCGAGGTCACCTCGTCGTTGACCGCGCACCGCCGGCTGTCGGCCGACGGCGGGGTCGTCGCCGAGGTGGCCGCCCAGCCCGCCCGCGCGATGGTGCTCGAGCTCGCCTGGACCCCCGCCGGCTGGCGGGTCGTGTCGGTGACCGAGCCCGAGTCGGGCACGGACTCGGCCAGCTCGTGACCGACCCGGCTACCTCATGAGCGGGGTCCGCCTCGCGGCTCAGTCGCGGGTCTCCAGCACGGACTTTGCCCGGTCCAGCCCGGCGACCTCGGCATCCATCGACTTCTGCACGGCCTGGCCCATCGCGACCCGCTTGATCCCGGACAGCTCAACGGACAACGAGAAGGTGACCTCGGTCGCTCCCGCCACCGCGCGGAACCGGTACTCGCCGTCCGGTCGAACCGGGCCGGCGATCGTGTGGAAGGCCACCCGGACGCCGGGTTCGTACGCGGTCACCTCGAGGTCCGCGGCGATCGCGGAGCCGGCGGGCCCCGCCACGCGTTGGTGATACTTCGCGCCGACCGCCAGGTCGCCCAGGCGCCGGATCTCCTTGACGCCCGTGCGCCACTTCGGGTCGTTCTCGGCGTCGGCGAAGAAGGCGAACACCTCATCGAGTGGCCGATCGATCACGATGGAACGGCTGGCTTCGGACATCAGCAGAGCCCCCTTCGAGCGTTCCTGCGAGCGTTTCTGCGAGCGTAGCGACGGGCGGCTGCGAAGGAGGGCTGAACGTCGCGCGGAACGGTAGGTACTCTGGGCAGGCTTCAGCGTGCCGACGCGACTGGCTGCCCGGATTCTGCCGGGTGAGCGAAGGACAGCCGCCGGTAGTAGGACCGAACGCCCGGACCCGACGTCTCTGGCGGTCCGGGTACCCCGGGCACGCCCGAGAGGGCGCTCACGTGCCCGATTTCCCTGATGTCCGACCCGAGCCCGACGCTGACCCCGGCCCACCACGGCGACGGGGAGCGGCGCGCTACTGGTCCCTGACCCGCGTTCCCGGTGCGGGGGGATTCTTCGCCGCGTCCACCGTCGCGCGGCTCGGTGTGGCCATGTCCGGCGTGGGGCTGTTGTGGACCGTTCGGCACGACGGCGGATCGTTCGCCGTGGCGGGCGGCGTCGTCGGGGTCTTCGCGATGGCGCAGGCGCTCGGCGCGCCCCAGGTGGCGCGGGCCATGGACCGGTACGGCCAGCCTCGGGTCCTGCCGCTGCTCGTCGCGACCCACGCCGTTGCGGTCGTGCTGCTGGTCGGGAGCGTGGCGACGGGCGCGGCGCTCCCAGTGCTGTGGGCTGCGGCGGCGCTGGCCGGTGCGTCGATCCCGCAGCCTGGCGCCCTCTCGGCGGTCCGCTGGACCCACGCGCTGAGCGACCGGGACCTGCTGGTGACGGCGTTCTCGCTGGAGGCCGTCGCGAACGACGTCGCCTTCATCGTCGGACCCGCGCTGGTGGTCGTCGTCGGCGCCGTCACCGAACCGGTCCTGGGCACGGCGCTCGCCGTGGTCCTTGTCGTCGGCGGCAGCACGGGCCTGGCGGTCCAGCGGTCGTCGGCGCCACCCGCGCAGCGGCGGTCGGCGGCTCGACGTGCCGCGCCCGGCCGTGCGGGCCGCCGGTTGTGGAGCCGCACGTTCGCCGCTCTGCTGGTCGTCAACCTCGCCCTCGGTGCCCTGTTCGGCGCGCTTCAGCTGTCGGTCGCCGGCGCCGCCGTCGAACACGGCGCCGTGGCGCTGGGTGGGGTCGTGTACGCCCTGATGAGCGTGACCGGCCTGCTCGGCGGCATCGCCTACGGAGCGCGCCACCGGGCCTGGTCGCCACAACGCGTCCTGCTCGCCGCGGCGAGCTACCTCGTCGTGGCGACCGGGCTGCTCCAGACCACCGCCGGGATGCGGTCCCTGGCTCTCGTCCTCGCGCTGATCGGGGCGGCCGTCGCTCCGCTGTTCGTCGTGTCGACGATCCTGACCCAGGCCGCGGTGCCGGCGGGCGTGCTGACCCAGGCGCTGGCCTGGTCGGGTTCGGCCAGTGCCGCCGGCACGGCCGTCGGGGCGGCGGTCACGGGCGTCGTCGTGCAGACCCACGGCACGTCAGCGGGCTTCCTCGCGCTGGCCGCCGCGGCTGTGGTGATGACCCTCGCGGCCCTCGGCGCGCGGTCCCGCGAACCTGCTCACGCCGACGCTCACGCCGCGCTCGCGGCCCAGCGACCGCGGCTCAGCGCTCGCGGGCGCCGGATCCGCGCTGGGTCACCCATGTCGCGACGTCGGGCACCTCGGGGTGGACCCAGGTGAAGCCGCTGCGCTCGAGGACGCGCGGCACGGCCCGGATCGAGCCGAGCACCTCCTGGGCGAACTCGCCGAGGATCAGGCGCACCGCGAACGCCGGGGCCGGGACGAGCGCCGGGCGCCGCAGCTCGCGGGCGAGGGCCCGGGTGATCTCGATGTTGGTCGCCGGGTGCGGTGTGCACATGTTGACCGGGCCCGAGATCGGCGCGTCGAGGAGGTGCACCATGGCGCTCACGTGGTCGACCAGCGAGATCCAGCTCCAGTACTGGCGGCCGGAGCCGAGCGGGCCACCGACCCCGGCACGCACGAGCGGCAGCAGCCGCCCCAGCGCGCCACCCGACGGGGACATCACGATGCCCGAGCGCAGGTGCGCCACCCGGACCCCCGCCTCTTCGGCGGGTGCCGTCGAGCCCTCCCAGGCCCGCACGACGTCCGCGAAGAAGGTGTCCCCGAGCGTCGAGGACTCGTCCAGCAGTTCGTCGCCGCGACCCGCGTACGTGCCGTACGCCCCGATGCCCGACGCGTTGAGCAGCACCGACGGCGGCACGTCCAGCTCCGCGATGGTCCGCGCCAACAGCGCGGTCGTGCGGGTGCGCGAGCTCAGCACGACCTTCTTGTAGGCGCTGGTGAGCCGGTGGTCGCCGACGCCCGCCCCTGCGAGGTTCACCACGGCGTCCGTCCCGTCGAGGTCGCGCGGGTCGAGCCGGCCGGCGTCGGGGTCCCAGGAGATCTCGCCCCCGCCCGACGACGCGCCGCGCACCAGCCGCCGAACGGTGTGGCCCCGACGGGACAGCTCGGCGACCAGGGCGTTTCCGATCAGGCCGCGCGAGCCGGCCACGACGATCTGCATGGTGGTCAGCCTAGGCGGGGGTGTCGCGCGCCGGGCGGGCGCGGGGGAGCCCGCTGTGTGGGCCGGGTGAAAGATCGCGAGGCATTGACCGTAGCCTTCGACCCGTGCGGGGTCGGGCGGTTGCGCGGCGGGGTCTAGTTGTGAGCAGCCCGGACGCTAGCACCCATGACCGAAGTCGAAGACGAGGAGCACTGGTAGCGCGGCCCTTCGCCGCGACGTGAGCATCGCGCCGCCACCCGGTGGTCGCGCGTTGTTCTCGCCGCGGCGGGCGCGTCGGGATTGCCGTTGACCGGCCCTGTCTGCTCACCACACATCACCCGGACGGGCGATCTTCTACAGGCACCCGCAGTAGGGCAGTGCGTACGACAGCCACACGCCGATCACGACGAGAGTGGCCACGGCAACCACTGCCAGCCGGCCGCGCCGTCCGACACGTCCTGGCCGCAGGCTCCAGGCCCCGTAGCAGAGGAATGCGACGAGCAGGGCACCGGCGCTGACCGTGAGTGTGGGGTGATGGCGCCACCCCCAGACGGCGCCGAGGACCGTCCCGGCGAGCAGTGCGCACGCGAGTGCAGTCAGCACCACGTCGCCCAACGCGCCGAACGTGAACGAACCGAAACCACTGCTGAGACGGCGCCAGACGCCGCTCGGACGGTTCGGTCCGTGCTCGTTGTCGCCTTCGACTTCCACGGGGCAACCGTAGGGGTGCCGGCGACCGTCGGGTGCCGGTCAGGTAGCGCGAAGCGGAGCGTCCCAGCCGGCAGCGCGAACTACCGCCGCAGCGACGTCGGCGACGCTCAGTTCGCTCGCGTCCACCGCGAAGTCCTCGACGAGCGCACGCTCGAGGATCGCGTCGAGCTCGCCGGACCGGTCCAGGTGCCAGGCCAGAGCTGCGTCGTCGTCGTGCCGTCCGATGAGTCGCGCTCGCACGGTCGGCAGGTCCACGAGCAGTCGGCACACCGTGAGCGGGACGCCGAGCGTCTCCTGGTAGCGGACCCGCTCCTCGCGGGTCTCGACAACCCCGGCGAGCACGAGCCGGACCGCACCGGCATCGAGGAAGTTGTGGGCTACCGAGCGCACGTTCGCGAGCGTCACCGCGAGGTTGAACCGGTCGTCAGGCGGGCTGGGCCACGTGCGCCGCAGCCAGTCGAGGTCGATGACGGCGTGCGGTACCTCCGCCGCGGTCAGCAGGTCGCCGATCATCCCGGCCACCGAGGTCTTGCCTGATCCGACCGTGCCCGTGATCAGTAGCGCGCTGAGATTCACCACGAGTCGCCTACGGAGCGCCGTGGGTGGCCGGAGCGACCAATGCTTCCGCGACGGCCGCCTGCCGACCCCGCCGGGCGCCGGCGGCCACCCCCGCCACGAGCGCCACCGCTCCACCGAGCAAACACCAGGTCACCGCCAACGGGCTCAGCCCGGCAAGAACCAGGAAAGCGATCGGCCCGAGGATCGCGCCATCGGCGCGGGGATGCGCGTGCGACCAGCGCGTCAGGGCCTGGGGTCGCGCGATGCTCGCCACGCCGATCCAGCCGTAGACGATCACGGCCAAGATCCCGAGGGCCACCCCGCGCTGCGCGGCGACCCCGTAGATGAGGAACGCGAGCACCGGCACGAACAGCAACCGGATCCACAGAGGAGGATGCGCGTCGCCGCCGGTGAACCACTGCTGAGACTGGCTCAAGTCCTCATCCTTGTCCTCGGTCGGACGCTCATCGGGCCAAGCACAACGTCCGCGACCCGCGAGCCAGGAGGCCTCGCGGGGCGCGGACGCCGTCGGCGGCCGTGTGCCGCCCGTGCTTTCAGCGAGCGGTCAGAGCCCGACCTCGGCCTCGAACGCGCCCTCTTCGATGCGGTTCTTCACGGACATCAGGTAGCGAGCCGCGTCGCCGCCGTCGACCAAGCGGTGGTCGTAGGACAGCGACAGGTAGATCATCGAGCGGATCGCGATGATGTCCGACCCATCCGCGTCCTTCGCGATGACCGGACGCTTGACGATCGTGCCGGTGCCGAGGATCGCGACCTGCGGCAGCGCCACGATCGGCGTGTCGATGAGCGCGCCGCCCGAACCGGTGTTGGTGATCGTGAACGTGCCGCCCGTCAGGTCGTCCGGTCCCACCTTGTTCGCACGGGTGCGAGAGGCGAGGTCGACGATCTTGCGGGCGATCCCGGCGAGGTTGAGATCGCCGGCGTCCTTGATGACCGGCACGACGAGGCCGCGCTCGGTGTCGACCGCGATGCCGAGGTTCTCGGAGCCGTGGTAGACGATCTGGTCGCCCTCGATGCTGGCGTTGATCTTCGGGTGGATCTTGAGCGCCTCGACGGCGGCCAGCGCGAAGAACGGCAGGAACGTGAGGTTCACACCTTCGCGAGCCTGGAACGACGCCTTGGCCTGCACCCGCAGGCGAGCGACCTTGGAGACGTCCACCTCGACGACCGTCGTGAGCTGAGCCGAGGTCTGCATCGACTCCACGAGACGATCCGCGACGAGCCTGCGCAGCCGGGACATCTTCGCCGTCGTGCCGCGCAGCGGCGAGACGGCGACCGGAGCGGACTTCTTGGCGGGTGCCGAGGCCGCGGCGGCGGGTGCCGGAGCAGCTGCCGCAGCGGCGGCGGCCTTGGCGGCCTCCGCAGCCTTCGCGGCCGCCTCGAGGACGTCCTCCTTGCGGATCCGCCCGCCGACGCCGGTCCCGGTCAGCGACGTCAGCTCGACGCCCTTCTCGGCGGCCAGCTTGCGAACCAGCGGGGTCAGGTAGCTGCCCGACGCCGCCGGGGCGCCGCGCGCGCGCGTCGGCGCGGCAGCCGGTGCGGCCGCCGGAGCCGGAGCAGCGGCCGGTGCGGCAACGGGCGCCGGAGCCTGCTGCACGGGAGCCGCCTTCGGGGCCTCCTGCACGACCGGGGCCGGCGCGGGAGCCTCCTCGGGTGCGGCAGCCTGCGGAGCGGCCGCGGCCGGAGCGGGAGCAGCTGCGGGCGAGCCACCGCCGGTGCCCGAACCGATCACGGCCAGGACGGCGCCGACCTCGACGGTCTCGTCCTCCTGCACCAGGATCTGCTGCAGGGTGCCCGCGAACGGGGACGGGATCTCGGTGTCGACCTTGTCGGTCGAGACCTCGAGCAGGGGCTCGTCGACCGCGACGTCGTCGCCGACGGCCTTGAGCCAGCGGGTGACCGTGCCCTCGGTGACGCTCTCGCCGAGTGCCGGCAACTTCACCGGCGAACCCTCGGATGCCTCGGCGGCCGGTGCGGCCTGCGCCGCGGGGGCCTCCTGCGCCGGAGCCGGAGCCGGAGCGGCCGCGGGAGCCTCGTCGGCCGGAGCCTGCGCCGCGGGTGCGGCCGGCTCGGCCGGCTCGGCCGCCACGGGTGCCGCTTCGGCGGGTGCGCCGGCGCTGCCGGCACCCTCGCCGGAGCCGATCAGCGCGATGACGGCGCCGACCTCCACGGTCTCGTCCTCCTGGACGAGGATCTGCTCGAGAACGCCCGCGAACGGCGACGGGATCTCGGTGTCGACCTTGTCGGTCGAGATTTCGACCAGCGGCTCGTCGAGGGCGACGGTGTCGCCCACGGCCTTGAGCCAGCGGGTGACGGTGCCCTCGGTGACGCTCTCACCGAGCGCCGGCAACTGCACGGAGTCAGACATGAGCGCTCGCATCTCCTTGGTACATGGGTCAGTTGTGGGCGTGCAGCGGCTTGCCGGCGAGGGCCATGTGGGCCTCGCCGAGAGCCTCGTTCTGGGTGGGGTGTCCGTGCACGAGGGAGGCGACGTCTTCCGGGTACGCCTCCCAGTTCACGATCAGCTGGCCTTCGCCGATGAGCTCTCCGACGCGGGCACCGATCATGTGCACCCCGATGACGGGACCGTCCTTGCGGCGTACGAGCTTGATGAAGCCCGTCGTCGCGAGGATCTGGCTCTTGCCGTTGCCGCCGAGGTTGTACTCGACGGTCTCCACGGCATCGGCACCGTGGATCTCCTTGGCCTTGGCCTCCGTGAGGCCCACCGAGGCGACCTCGGGGTCGGAGTAGGTCACGCGCGGGATGCCGGACTCGACGATGCTCACCGGGGCGAGCCCGGCGATCTCCTCGGCGACGAAGATCCCCTGCGCGAAGCCGCGGTGCGCGAGCTGCAGGCCGGGGACGATGTCGCCGACGGCGTAGATGTTGCCGACCCCCGTGTGCAGGCGCTCGTTGGTGATCACGAAGCCGCGGTCGAGGGTCAGGCCCTGCTCCTCGTAACCGAGGCCGGACGTGCTCGGCCCGCGCCCGACGGCGACCAGCAACAGGTCGGCGTCGAACGTCTTGCCGTCCTCGAGCGAGACGTGCACGCCCTGGTCGTCCTGGGTGACCCCCGCGAAGCGGACGCCGAGGTTGAAGTTGATGCCGCGCTTGCGGAACGCGCGCTCGAACGCCTTGCAGAGCGCCTCGTCCTCGTTCGGCACGAGGTGGGGGAGCGCCTCGATGATCGTCACGTCGGCCCCGAAGGACTTCCAGACGCTCGCGAACTCCGAGCCGATCACGCCGCCGCCGAGCACGATGACGGACTTCGGCACCCAGTCGAGCAGCAGTGCCTGGTCGGACGTGATGACCCGGCCACCGATCTCCAGGCCCGGCAGCGAGCGGGCGTAGGAGCCGGTGCCGAGCACGATGTGCCGGCCGGTGATCCGCTCGCCGTTGACCTCGACGGCGTCGGGGCCGACGAGCTTGCCCCAGCCCTCGAGGACGGTGATCTTGCGGGACTTGATCAGCCCCTGCAGGCCCTTGTACAGGCGTGCGACGACGCCGTCCTTGTAGCTGTTGACGCCCGCCATGTCGATGCGCTCGAGCGTGGTGTGCACGCCGAACTGCTCGCCCTCACGGGCGTGGTCGGCGAGCTCCGCGGCGTGCAGCAGCGCCTTGGTCGGGATGCAGCCGTTGTGGAGGCAGGTGCCTCCGACCTTGCCTCCCTCGACCAGGGCGACCTTCAGGCCGAGCTGGGCGCCACGCAGGGCGGCCGCGTAGCCGCCACTCCCTCCGCCTAGGACCACGATGTCGAAAACGGTGCCGTTCGTGTCGGCCACGTGGGACTCCTCCGGTGCAGACTTGATTGTCCTGATGATCTAGCGGCTCATCTTGTCATCGCGGGCCCTTCGCCCCTAACCGGAACGGGCATTTGCTGATGTGAGCATCGGAACATTCATCCCATGTCTAGGCGATGTTCAGGGTTTCCCCAGCCCATCACCAGGTCCGGTGGCTAAAGTGCCCCGATGGGCTTGTTCACTCGACGCAAACGCGCTCCCGGGGCGACGGCGGCGCCGTCGCCCCGGGAGGCACAGACCGCCACGCGCGCCCACTTCCGGGAGTTCGTCCGGACCCGGGTGGGCGTCGAGGCCTTCATCGAGCCGGTGACCAGCTCGACGCCGATGACGCTCGTCCTGATCGCGACGTCGGGCGAGTGGACCCGGCGACGCGTGCCGGACGGGAAGACCGCGACCGAGATCGCACGGTCCATGGGCATCCCGGTGTACGACGTGCACCGCACCGGCTACCCGCAGCGGATGCGGGACTGGAACAGCCGCCAGAGCATCCTGGCCAAGCGCGAGCGCCTGGCCAGGATGCGGGGCCTGCAAGACTCCTGAGCGGGCTACTTCTTCTTCGGGGTCTGGTTCTCCAGGACCGTGAGCATCGTCCGCACGCCGACGCCGGTGCCGCCGACCGGGGTGTAGCCGTGCGCGGCCTTCTCGTTGAACGAGGGGCCGGCGATGTCCAGGTGCGCCCACGGGGTCGACCCGACGAACTCGCGCAGGAACAGCCCGGCGGTCAGCATCCCGCCCCAGCGGTCGGAGATGTTCTGCAGGTCGGCGACCTTCGAGTTCAGGCCGGGGCGCAGGTCCTCGGGCAGCGGCATCGGCCAGAACTGCTCGCCGGACGCGTCCGCGGCGCTGACCACGTCGGCGCGCAGCTCCTCGGTGCCCATCACGGCCGAGACCCGCTGGCCGAGCGCGACGACCTGCGCGCCAGTGAGCGTCGCGATGTCCAGGACGGCGTCCGGCTTCTCCTCGACGGCCGCGACCAGGCCGTCGGCGAGGACCAGCCGGCCCTCGGCGTCCGTGTTGAGCACCTCGACGGTCTTGCCGCCGCGGATGGTGATGACGTCCGACGGGCGCTGGGCCGATCCCGACGGCATGTTCTCCGCGAGGCACAGCCACCCCGTCACGGCGACCGGAAGCTCGAGGCGCGCGGCCGCGATCACGGTGTGCAGCACGGCGGCGGCTCCCGACATGTCGGACTTCATCGCCTCCATGCCGGCGGCGGGTTTGATCGAGATGCCGCCCGAGTCGAACGTGATCCCCTTGCCGACCAGGGCGATCTTCGCCGTCGGGCGCGAGGGGGAGTAGGCGACCTTGACCAGGCGCGGTCCGCGCGCGGACCCCTGCCCGACGGCGATCAGCCCGCCGTACCCGCCCGCGGCCAGGGCCTTCTCGTCGAGCACGGTGATCTTCACGCCGGTGCCCTTGACGGCGACCTTCGCGAGGTCCGCGAACGCCTCGGGGTACAGGTCGTTGGGTGCGGTGTTGATCAGGTCGCGCGTGGCGTGGACGGCGGCGGCGATCGCCTCGGCGC
>NZ_DATCNW010000323.1:0-12964 GCF_036565025.1 Pengzhenrongella sp. | reverse complement strand
TCTCAACGCCGCGGAGCCCGCCAAGGGGCGCGCGCACGACCAGACTGACGGGGCAAAGGCGACATACCGGTCGCCGTGGCCCTGGCTGTGGGGGAAACATCACATGATTGAGCGATCGCACGGATCGAAACTTCGCAGACTGCGGCGCACGGCGCTGCTGGGGGTGACCGCGCTCGTCGCGGCGATGGCCCCGCTTCTCGTCGGGACAGCGGCCGACGCCACGCAGGTCACGGGCGGGACGTTCACGACCACCAATCCGGGCGTGGACAATGTCGTAGACACTAGTGATAAGTGCCTGAACGGCAATGAGCTCGTCAACTGTAACTTGTACACAGGCAAAGATTTCGTCTGGCTCACTGGCGGGCCGGATGCCGCGTCGCTGGGCAACGGAACGTACTTCTTCGCCGTCCTCGACCCGGGCGGTCAGGCGAACCCGAACGATGGCTCACTGAAGAATTTGTCCGATGGGGCCAACGGGGACTATCAAACCCGGACCTTCACGATCACGGATGGCGCGATCTCCTACACCGGCAGCCACGACTTCAGCGACAACAAGATCCGGTTGGCGCCATATGACGACACGTCCAACCAGGGCGGCGTCTACATCATGGCGCTGTGCAAGCTCGACGACTCCAACACGTACCCGGTCAACGCGGACAGCTGCAAGTACGACGCGTTCAAGGTGCGCAGCGGCAGCGGTGGCGGTGGCGGTGGCGGTGGCAACGCGAGCAACCCGACGATCACGAAGAGCGCCACCGGCGCCTACGACACGAAGTGGACCTGGGGCATCACGAAGAGTGTCGACAAGACGCTGGTAAAGCAGGCCGGCGGTTCTCTTGCGACTTTCAACTACACCGCGTCGGTCACCCACGACCCGGGCACGAACAGCGGGGTCACGGTCACGGGCACCATCAAGGTCGTCAACCCGAACTTCGACGACTCCTTGCACATCGTCCCGTTCACGGTGAGCTCGGTCACCGACCAACTCTCCCCCTCCGACGGCACGAACTGCACCGTCGACACGTCGGGCGGTCTGACCCTCACCTCCTTCAACACCCTGTACCCGTACTCCTGCACCCTGACGGCACTGCCCACCGTGGATCTCAACAACACCGCCACGGTGACCTGGGCCGGCGGCACTCTGTCCGACGGCGAGGTCGTCACGGCGGGCTTGGACTCCTTCATCTTCTCGAAGATCCACTTCACCCAGACCAAGATTGATGACTCGGTCGATGTGACCGACGTCTTCAACGGGGGAACGGGCACGACGATCGGGACGGTCACCCAGGCCGACTCCAGCCCGAAGCTCCTCACGTACAGCCAGGACATCCCGGTGCCCTACGGCTGCCATTCCTATGACAACACCGCGACGTTCACCACCAATACGACCGGGGCGACCGGCTCCAACTCGAAGACGGTCACGGCTTGCGGTCCGACCGGTGCGCTGACAATTGGGTTCTGGCAGAACAAGAACGGCCAGTCCATCATCACCAGCGGCGCGCACAGTACTCTCAACGTCTGTAACTCAGGCACCTGGCTACGCAACTACGCGCCGTTCCAGGACCTGTCGGCAACAGCTACCTGCGCACAGGTGGGGATGTACGTGACCAACGTGATCAAGGCGGCGAACGCCTCGGGCGCCGCCATGAACGCCATGCTCAAGGCGCAGATGCTCGCCACGGCACTGGACGTGTACTTCAGTGACCCCACCCTCAGCGGCAACAAGATCAATGCACCCGTCTCGATCGGGACGGTCAGCATCGACCTCACGAAGATCTGCAAGATGATCGACGGAACGGGCGGCACGGCGACGTGCGGCGGGGTCTACCAGAACGCCAGCGCCGCCTTCGGAGGGGCGACGAGCAAGACGGTCAGCCAGATCCTGACCTACGCGGCCAGCCAGTCCAACGCCGGCGGCTTGGCGGCCTGGTACGGGCAGGTCAAGGCGACCCAGGAGCTCGCCAAGAACACGTTCGATGCCATCAACAACCAGGTCACCTTCACCCCATAGGAGCGCAGCGACCTGATCAGCACACGACAGCGGGTTCCCGTCGGGGCCCGCTGTCCTGTCGCGTCACGTCCTCAGGCCGGCGTGGTGATTGTCAGCGTGAACGACGTCCGGCAAGTACCCGAGACCGTGTAGGTGTACGTACCGGCGCTCGTGCCCGCATCCTCGAGCAGCAGGCTCGGCGCACTCACCTGGGCGATGAGGCCTCCTCCGGCGTCACGGAGGACGAGGGCGAGCGAGCCGCACTTCTTGGCGAACGACAGCTCGGCGTGGGTCGCACCAGTCCCCAGCGACAGGGGGTACGCCGCCGATATCACCTTGCCGCCGAGGTTGCCGGTGAACGTCCTGGTGCTCGTCGTCGGCGGTGGTGGCGGCGGTGGCGGGGCGGCGACGACGACGGCCGAGGGCGACGAGACGGCCGTCGTGGAGCCGCCGGAGTTGCTCGCCGTCACGGCGGCACGAAGCGTGGAGCCGACGTCGGCGGTGGTGACCGGGTACGACCCCGTCACCGCCGCGACGATCGCCGCGCAGCCGGCACCGAGGGTGTCGCACCGCTGCCACTGGAAGCCGTACGACGTCGCGCCGCCCGACCACGTGCCGGTCGAGGCGGTCACCGTCTGCCCGTCCTGCGCGGTGCCGGAGAGCATCGGCAGGGCGCTGTTGCTCGGTGCGGCAACCGGAACCGGCACCGCGGCGACAGCCTGGAGCGCAGTGAAGGCATTGACCCGGCCGTGGGCCAGCACCTTGGTGTCGTTCAGGGGGTCGGTCGTGCCGAGGATCGCGTTCTCGATCGCTGTGCCCGTCGCGTCCGGGTTCGCGGAGAAGAGGAGTCCCGCGATGCCGGCAACCACCGGGCTCGCCATCGAGGTCCCACCGACCGGACCGAAGTCGCCGTTGGGAAGCGTCGTGGTGTTCGCGCCCGGAGCCGCGACCTGCACCCACGAGCCGTAGCTGGAGTAGGCGGCAAGGGCGTCGACCTGGTCCGTCGCGGCGACTCCGATCACCCCGGCTGTCGCGGCGGGGTACATCGGCGTGCTGGTCCCCGCGTTGCCGGCTGCCGCCACCACCACGGCACCCTTCGCGCGCGCCGACGCGACCGCGTTGGCGAGGGTCGTCGAGGAGCTTGTCCCCGCCATGGAGATGTTGATGACCTTGGCGCCATGGTCCGCCGCCCAGGTCACGCCGGCGGAGACGTCACTCCAGGTGGCAGTCGAGGTCGTGGTGACCTTGACGGGCATGATCTTGCAGGTCCAGCAGTAGCCGGCGACGCCGATCCCGTTGTTGGTCGCCGCTGCCGCGACCCCCGCGACCTCCGTGCCGTGCCCGTTGCTGTCCTGCGTGTCGGGCGTGCCGGTGAGGACGTTCCAGCCCGGCACCATCTTCCCGGCGAAGTCGGCCAGGGTTCCCACCACCCCGCCGTCGATCACCGCGATCACGACGCTCGAGCTGCCCGTCGTGATGTCCCACGCCTTGGGCGCCTGCGTCATGCGCATGCTCCACTGCCCGCCATTCACACCGTCCGGCGCGGGATAATACGGGTCGTTCGGTGTCAGGTCGCTCTGGTGCAGCACGCCGTCCAGCTCGGCGTACCGGGTCTTGCCGGACGCGATGAATCCGCGAACCACGCGCTCCTCGGTACCGGCAGCCACGCGCAGCACCTGGACGTCGGGGTCGTCGAGACGGCTCAGCCGGGTCGCACCGAGAGCGTGCTCGACGGCCTGCTCCTGCGTACCGCTCACTTCGTCCCGGTACTGCACGAGCACCCGACCGGGCGCGTGTTCCATGGCCGGGCCGCTCGCTGCAGGCGCACCGCCGACGTCGGGCGTCGCCGAGGCGGGCGCAGCACCGAGCAGCGCGAAGCAACCTGAGGTGACCGCCGCGACCAGGGCTCGGGTGATCACTGTGCGAAATGCGGGCACGGCAGGCCTCCTGCGCTGAAGACTGGGTTATCGCAGGAATCGGCCGGTGGCGAGCGGTTCTTACGTCCACCGCCGGAATGCTCGGGCGGCTCACCCGTATGGACGCATGGCCTCGCCGCCGACGCACGAACCGCGGCGCGCCGGCGTCGTCGTCGGAGCTACAGCCGGGGCCAGCCGCCGCGGCGATACGCGGGAGTGCCCAGGGCGAGCACCAGCAGGGCCGTCGCCGCACTGGCGACCATGACGAGGGTCATCGCGCGTGCATCACCGCCGAACACCCCGACGAGCGGGCTGACCAGGCCCGCGACGCCCGCTTGCAGGCACCCGATGAAGGCCGCCGCCGTACCGGCCATCGCGCCGTGCCGGCTCAGCGCGATCGCGGACGCGTTCGGCGGGATGAAGTGCACCAGGCCGAGGGTCACCCACAGCACGCCGAGCAGCCCGAACAGGCCGCCGGCACCGGTGAGGGCGACGACGAGCAGGACCAGCGACATGGCGAGCAGCATCGGCAGCGCGACCCGCAGGATCCGGATCGGCGCGATCCGGCGCACCAGGGCCGCGTTGACCTGCGCGCCGGTCACCAGCGCGACGCCGTTCGTGGCGAACAGGAGCGCGAACTGGTTCGCGGACAGCCCGTACGTCTCGCGCAGCACGAACGGCGAGCCGACCACGTAGCTCATCAGCAGCGCCATCCCGAGCCCGGGCAGCACCGCCACCGAGACGAAATGGCGGTCCCGCAGCAGGATCCCGTAGCCCTGCAGCGCCGGGCGCAGGCCCGCCTCGCGGCGCCGTTCGGGCGGCAGCGTCTCGGGCAGCCGCTTCCACACCACGAGCCACAGCCCGACCCCGAACACCGCGAGCGCGACGAAGACCGAGCGCCACCCCCACTGCCCCGCGATGAGCCCGCCGACCGTCGGCGCGAACAGCGGCGCGACCCCGATCACGAGCATCAGCCGCGAGAGCAGGCGCGAGGCGTCCGAGCCGACGAAGCGGTCCCGGATCACCGCGATCGCGACCACGGTCGCCGCCGCGTTGAAGAAGCCCTGCACGACCCGCAGCGCGATGAGGATCTCGATGCCCGGCGCGATCGAGCACAGCAGCGAGATCACGATGTGCAGCGCGATGCCGGCGAGCACGGGCCCCCGTCGCCCGAGCCGGTCGGAGAGCGGGCCGACGACGAGCTGCCCGAACGCCCCGCCCACCAGGACGCCGGTGAGGGTGAGCTGGACCGCCGTCGTCGTCGTGCCGAGATCGCGCGCGACGTCGGGCAGGGACGGCAGGTAGATGTCGTTGGTGACCGCGGGCAGCGCGCACATCAGTCCGAGGAGGAGGACGTACTTGCCGTTGGGTCGGTAGGCGGGAGGGTCGTGGGCTGGTGGTCCGCCGGTGCTCATCGGCGTCTATTCTCCCACCGCGTCCCCGCGGCTGGGCGCGAACCGGTCGGGCACTGGGCGCGCGGCATCGGCGTGCGGCACGCTGGGGGGCATGTGCGGGCGCTACGCCTCCTTCCGCGAGGCCCAGGACCTGGCGGACGAGTTCGCCCTGACAACGATCGCCGACGACGTCCTGGAGCTGCCGCCGTCGTGGAACGTCGCGCCGACGGACCCGGTGCGGATCGTCGTCGAGCGGCCCGAGCGCCTGTCGGACGGGTCCCAAGGCGCGATCGAGCGCACGCTGCGCAGCGCCCGCTGGGGCCTGGTGCCGTCGTGGGCGAAGAGCCCCGCCATCGGCAACAAGATGATC
This sequence comes from Pengzhenrongella sp., assembly GCF_036565025.1. Taxonomy (NCBI): domain Bacteria; kingdom Bacillati; phylum Actinomycetota; class Actinomycetes; order Micrococcales; genus Pengzhenrongella; species Pengzhenrongella sp. The sequence continues at coordinate 7,294 of NZ_DATCNW010000323.1, read as the reverse complement.
AACGCGCGCTCGGAGACCCTGCTCACCAAGCCGGCCTTCCGGCGCGCGTTCGCGGCCCGGCGCGCGCTGCTGCCCGCCGACGGCTACTACGAGTGGCAGCCACCCGAACCGGGGTCGCCGTCGAAGGTCAAGCAGCCGTTCTACATCCACGCGGCCGACGGCGCGTCGCTCGCGATGGCGGGCCTGTACGAGTTCTGGAAGGACCCGACCAAGGCCGACGACGACCCGACCCGCTGGCTGGTGAGCGCCACGGTGATCACCACGACGGCGGTCGACGAGATGGGCCACGTGCACGACCGCCAGCCGGTCATCCTGCTGCCCGAGAACTGGGACAGCTGGCTAAACCCCGCCGTCGACGCCGAGGCCGCCGCCGCGCTCCTGACGACCCCCCTCCCCCGCCTGAACCTCACCCCCGTAAGCACCGCCGTCAACAAGGTCGCCACCAACAACCCCGACCTCATCCGCGAGATCCAACCTCCGCCGAGAGTGGAGTAACCGCCCTGGGAATGCCCTTTCCGGGGGCGGTTACTCCGCTCTCGGCGAGGCTGGGCTGAGGAGGTAGGGGGTGATGGTGCCCAGGCCGGCCAGCTCGCGGGGTTCCTGGGGCTCCAGGCGGTAGCGCGGGTCGGCGGCCAGCAGGGCGGCGGTGACCTCGTCGGTCAGGACCGTGCTGGGCTCCGCGATATCGGTCAGGCGGGCGGCCACGTTCACCGACGCGCCGAACACGTCACCGAAGCGCGAGAGCACCCGGCCCTGGACGAAGCCGACCCGCACCGGCGTCTCGCCGCGGGCCGCCTCGGCGAGGCCGGCCGCCTGCAACGCGGCCTCGGCGTCGAGCTCGGCGCCGAGGGTCTGCGCCAGCCCGAGCGCGACCCGGGCACCCGTCACGACGTCGTCGGCGATGAACAGCACCGCGTCGCCGATCGTCTTGACCACCCGGCCGCCGGCCGCGGTCACCACGTCCCGGGCGGCGGTCTCGAACCGGTGCACGAGGGCGGACAGGTCGTTCGGCCCGAGCTCGGCGGTGCGCCGCGTGAACGAGACCATGTCGGCGAAGCCGACGGCGCGCGCGAGCGGCAGCTCGGTCGGGTCCGGCTTCTGCGAGGCGTGCGCGTCGCCGAACTCCACGGCCATCCGGCCCGCGTAGGAGACCAGGTGCCGGCGCCAGGAGTGCACGAGCTGGGCTTCGAGCATCGGCCCGATCTCCGCGAGGTTGTCCAGCACGACCAGTCGCGCGCTGGTGTCGTCCAGGGCGTACCGGGCGGCGGTGTCCTCCACGAGCGCCTCGACCTGCCAGAGCACGAGCCGCTCGGAGGTGTGCCCGAGCGCGCGGGTCAAGGTGGTGGCGGTGTGCCGCTCCATCGCGCCGGAGACGACCAGCGCGGAGATGCGCGCGAGCGCCGCGACGTCGTCCTCGGTGAACACCGGCGCGTCCGGATCCGCCTGCGGCAGGCCGAGCGTCGCCCAGAACAGGCGCGCGTCCTCGAGCCCGACCCCGGGACCGGACCGAGCCGCGAGGTCCCGCAGCGTGAGCGTGCGGTTCCCGCCGAGCAGCGCGGCGTCGAGCCGGTCGACGGTCGAGTCGATCGCGGAGGACTCCCGGTCGGCATCTGCGGCGATGGGATCTGGCACGGGGCCCAGGCTAGTTCTCTTTGCTGGTCCTCTTGGCTAATTCTCCACGCTGACGTCCGAGCGTTGACGTCCTCTCGGACGTCAACGCTCGGACGTCACGGGCTGTTCGTGGCCCGTACGTGCAGCACGTCGCCGGCGAGCACCGTGTGCTCCACGCCCGCATCGTCGGCCACCACGAGCGCGCCGTCTGGCCCGATCCGCCGCGCGAGCCCGAGCAGCTCGACGCCGCCCGGCAGCGTGACGCGTACCCGCAGGCCGATCGTCGCGCAGACCGCCGCGACCTCGGCGGCCAGTCCCGCGGCGACCGCGTCTCCCCCCGCCGCCCGCCAGCGCTCGTGCAGCTCGGCGAAGGCGCCGACGACGGCGACCAGCAGCTCCTCCCGGTCCACCCCCGGCGCGCCGGCGATCGCCAGCGAGATCGCGCTCGGCACGGGCAGCTCGTCGGGGGTCTGCGACACGTTCACGCCGATGCCGACGACGACGGCCGGGCCGGCCGGGGTCGTGACCAGCTCGGAGAGGATGCCGCCGACCTTGCGCTGGGCGCCCCACCCCTCGAGCACGTTCGCGTCGTCCGCGTCGACGAGCAGGTCGTTCGGCCACTTCAGGCTCGCCTGCACGCCGGTTGTCGCGCGCACCGCGCGGACCGCCCCGAGCCCCGCCAGCAGCGGCAGCCAACCCAGCGACGTGAGCATCGCCGGCTCGGGCCACAGCGAGATCGACAGGATCAGGGCCGCGCGCGGCGGCACCTGCCAGTCGCGCCCGGACCGGCCGCGGCCCTGGTCCTGCTGGTCGGCGGCGAGCAGGCTCAGCCCACCCCACGCGCCGGGCTCGGCGACCAGGGCGGCCGACAGGTCGGTGTTCGTCGAGCCCACCTGCGGGACCACCTCGACCCGCGACAGCGGACCGGCCGGGGAAACCAGCCGCTCGCGCACCACAGAACCCCGCAACCCGCTCCGCTCCACCAGCTCGCTCATCCCCCCATCATCGCCATCCGGGGCGCCCGGGGTCGCGCGTTTGGTCCGATCCGAACCCGGTAGTTCATCTTCGATACCCCGACGACCGTCGCGAGTGGGCGATTCTGGCTGGTGAAATGTCGTCGAGACGCCGACCTCGCGGGTAGCAGCCGACCACGCGGGTAGCCGGGGACTTCGCCGCCGGGCCGGCCTTCACGCCGGCAGCTGGGCGGGCTCTGTGCAGCGCTCTGTGCAGCCAGAGTGCAGTGAATGAAGCGTTTTGGTGCACTTTCGCTGCACAGAGCGATGCACTGAGCCGCCGGGAGCCCGTCGAAATCGCCTGTTCAGCAACCAATCTCGCGCACTCGCGTGCGTCGAGTCGGCAGTTTCGGCCGTGCCCCGTGCGCGAGGCGACCGACCCGCGGGAGGGTGCGCGTGGGACTGGACGCTTCGTCCGTCTAGTCTCGGGCGGGTGACCGACGCATCTAGCCTCATTTCCACCGGCACCGCAGCCAAGCTGGCCGACCTGCGCGACCGACTCCACACCGCGACCGTTGCGCCCGAGGCTCCGGCAGCCGCCAAACAGCACGCGCGCGGCAAGAAGACGGCCCGCGAGCGAATCGAGGGCCTGCTCGACGAGGACTCGTTCGTCGAGCTGGACGCCTTCGCGCGGCACCGCTCCACCAACTTCGGGCTCGACAAGAAGCGGATCCCGGGCGACGGAGTCATCACCGGCCACGGCACGATCGACGGCCGACAGGTGTGCATCTACTCCCAGGACTTTACGGTCTTCGGCGGATCGCTCGGCGAGGTGCACGGGCAGAAGATCACCAAGGTCATGGACCTCGCGCTGCGCACCGGCGTGCCGCTGATCGGCATCTCCGACGGCGGTGGCGCCCGGATCCAGGAGGGCGTGGCGGCCCTGACCCAGTTCGCGGAGATCTTCCGCCGCAACGTCGCCGCGTCGGGCGTGATCCCGCAGATCTCGCTGATCCTCGGCCCGAGCGCCGGCGGGGCGGTCTACTCCCCCGCGCTGACCGACTTCATCGTGATGGCGGACGGCACCTCGAACATGTTCATCACCGGCCCGGACGTGATCCGCGCGGTGACCGGTGAGGACGTCGGCCTGGAGGAGCTCGGCGGCGCGCACACGCACAACGAGCGCTCCGGCGTCGCGCACTACATGGCCACCGACGAGGACGACGCGCTCGACTACGTGAAGTCGCTGCTCAGCTACCTCCCCGCGAACAACCTCTCCGACCCGCCCGTCTTCGCCGCGCCCGACGTGCCGCTCGCCGTCACGGACCTCGACCTCGAGCTGGACACCCTCGTCCCGGACTCGGACAACCAGCCGTACGACATGCGGACCGTCGTCGAGCACGTGCTCGACGAGGGCGTGCTGCTCGAGGTCCAGCCGCTCTACGCGCGCAACGTGCTGATCGGGTTCGGGCACGTCGAGGGCCACCCGGTCGGCATCGTCGCGAACCAGCCGCAGCACATGGCAGGCACCCTGGACATCAACGCCGCCGAGAAGGCCGCCCGCTTCGTGCGCACGTGCGACGCGTTCAACCTGCCCGTCCTGACGTTCGTCGACGTGCCCGGGTTCCTGCCCGGGACCGACCAGGAGTGGAACGGGATCATCCGGCGCGGCGCGAAGCTCATCTACGCCTACGCCGAGGCGACCGTGCCGCTGGTCACCGTCATCACCCGCAAGGCCTACGGCGGCGCGTACATCGTGATGGGTTCCAAGCAGCTGGGCGCGGACGTGAACCTCGCCTGGCCGACGGCGCAGATCGCCGTGATGGGCGCGGGCGGTGCGGTGAACATCCTGCAGCGCGGGGCGATGAAGAAGGTGGCCGACGCCGGCGGCGACGTCGAGGCCGAGCGCACCCGCCTCACCGAGGAGTACGAGGAGGCCATCGTCAACCCGTGGGACGCGGCCGACCGCGGCTACGTGGACGCGGTGATCGAGCCGTCGGCGACCCGCGTGCAGATCATCCGCGCGCTGCGGGCCCTGCGCACCAAGCGCGCGAGCCTGCCGCCCAAGAAGCATGGGAACATCCCACTGTGAGCGAGCAAGGACACGACGCCTCGGGCCCGGCGCACGCCGACCAACCGCTCGGGCCGGTCGACGCCGCCCCGCTGCACGCCGCCGTCGACGCCCTCGCCGCGGCGCTGCACGAGTACACCGGCACGGTCGTCGGGGTGCGCGCCGAGTTCGGCTCCAAGGAGGCCGACGACGACCCGCGCGTACTGGCCCTCGAGGCGCGCGTCGGCGAGCTCAATGCGAGCCTGTACGACCTGGTGCACTCGACCCTGGGGATGCACTCCGACCTCACCTCGATGGTGTGGGAGGCCGGCCGTCACGATCACGAGCAGGTCGACCCGGACGCGGCCCCGGTGCCCGAGACCGCTGAGGTGTTCCACCTCGGTTTCGTCGTCGGGCCGCCGGCCGGCACGACCGATGTCACGATGGACTCGGTGCTGGACCTGCTCGACCAGGGCGGCGAGGACCTCGTGGTGCGGCTCGTCGACGCCGGCTTCGACGTGGTGGAGTGGGCGACCTCGCGCGGGGAGCCCGCCGACTTCAAGGGTTTCGGCGACGAGGACGACGACGACGAGGAGGAGGACTCGTGAGCGATGAGGTGACGAGCCCGCTCGAAGTGATCTCGATCGAGCCCGCACACGTCCAGGTCGTGCGCGGCGCGCCCGACGACGACGAGCTCGCCGCCCTGGTCGCGGGCCTCGCCGCGGCGGCGGGCGGCGGCGCGACGGACGCCGCACCCGCGCCCGCGCTGAGTGCCTGGACGGACCGGTCGCGCGCCCTGCGCCACGGGGCGGGGCCGCACACCCCGGCCGCGCCCGGCCCGGACACCTGGCGCTGGAGCCTGCGCGCCTGACTTCGCCGCGCGCCGACCCCGCGCGCGGATAAGGTCCGGACCATGACGTCTCCCACCCCGTCGCTGCCCGCCCGCGCACCGAGCCCGATCGACGAGATCGCGGAGCGCTACGTCGATCGCATCGCCGTGCTGGACCCGCTCGCGGCCACCGCCATGGGGATCGACGGCCACGACCACGAGATGACCGACTTCTCGCCCGCGGGGCTGGCGGGGCTCGCCGACGCCGCCCGGGCGGTGCTCGTCGAGCTCGACGCGCAGGACCCGGTGGACGGGGTCGATGAGGTCACCCGCGCCGCGATGCGCGAACGGATCGGCGTCGACCTCGAGCTCGACGCCGCGGGCGAGTGGCTCGGCAACCTCAACAACATCGCCTCCCCGGTGCAGGGGCTGCGGGACGTGTTCGACATGATGCCCACGGACAGCATCGAGGCGTGGGAGAACATCGCCGCGCGCCTGAACGCCCTCCCCGACGCCATGGCGGGATACCTCGCCTCGCTGCGCGAGGGCGTGGCCCGCGGTCGCGTCGCGGCGATCCGCCAGGTCAACGAGGCCGCCGCGCAGGCCGACGGGCTCGCCGAGCCGTCGTCGTCGTTCTTCACCTCGTTCATCACGGGCGAGGCGGTCGACGCCGTCCTGGACGACTCGGCGTCGTGCTCGCTGGTGCGCAAGGAGCTCGAGTTCGGTGCGCAGGCCGCCCGGAGCGCGTACGCGGAGCTCGCGCGGTTCCTGCGCTCCGAGCTCGCGCCGCACGCGCCGGTGGCCGACGCCGCCGGCCGGGAGCGGTACGCGCTGTGGTCGCGCTACTTCCTCGGTGCGAGCGTCGACCTGGAGGAGACGTACGCCTGGGGGCTCGAGGAGCTCGCGCGCGTCGTCGCCGAGCAGGAGGCGGTCGCGCGCCAGGTCCTCGGCCCCGACGCACCGGACGGCGGGGACCTCGTGGAGCGTGCGGTCGCGGCCCTCGACGCCGACCCGGCGCGGACCCTGCACGGCACCGAGGCGTTGCGCGAGTGGATGCAGGCGACGTCCGACGCCGCCATCGCGGCCCTGAACGGTGTGCACTTCGACATCCCGGAACCCGCGCTGCGGCTCGAGTGCCGGATCGCCCCGACCCAGCAGGGCGGCATCTACTACACACCGCCCAGCGACGACTTCTCCCGCCCGGGACGCATGTGGTGGTCGGTGCCGCCCGGCGTGACCGAGTTCAACACCTGGCGCGAGAAGACGACCGTGTTCCACGAGGGCGTGCCCGGCCACCACCTGCAGTGCGCCCAGTCGGTGTACTCCCGCCGCACCCTGAACCGCTGGCGGCGCCTGGCGTGCTGGGTGTCCGGGCACGGTGAGGGCTGGGCGCTGTACGCCGAGCGCCTGATGGGCGACCTCGGGTTCCTCGACGACCCGGCCGATCGGCTCGGGATGCTCGACGGGCAGCGGATGCGCGCGGCGCGGGTCGTGCTCGACATCGGCGTCCACCTCGGGCTCGCGGCGCCCGAGCGCTGGGGCGGCGGCACCTGGGACGCCGACAAGGCGTGGGTTTTCCTGCGGGCGAACGTCAACATGCCCGAGGCGTTCGTGCGGTTCGAGCTGAACCGCTACCTCGGCTGGCCGGGTCAGGCGCCGTCGTACAAGATCGGTCAGCGGCTCTGGGAGCAGACCCGCGACGAGACGGCGGCCACCGCGCAAGCCCGCGGCGAGGAGTTCGACCTGCGCGCCTTCCACTCCCGTGCCCTGAACCTCGGCTCGGTAGGCCTGGACGTCATGCGCCAAGCCCTCCTCCAACCCCACCAACCCCTCTAGCCCCCACCCACCCAC
>NZ_DATCNW010000322.1:0-9416 GCF_036565025.1 Pengzhenrongella sp. | reverse complement strand
CCTATAGGACGTCAACGCTCGGACGTTGCCGGGAATACGGACGTTGCCGGGAATACGGACGTTGCCGGAAATACGGACGTTGCCGGAATTACGGGATTACGGGATCCCGGGGGCTACGGGTGGGCGGGGAGGATCGGGTGGGCAGTCGGCAGAGTGACGGTGAAGGACGTGTGGCCGGGGGCGCTGTCGACGTCGATGTGGCCGCCGTGGGCCGTCACGACGGCGTCGACGATCGCCAGGCCGAGGCCGGTGGAGCCGGCGCCGGGGGAGCGTGCGGTGTCCCCGCGCGTGAACCGGTGGAACAGCTGCGAGCGCAGCGGTTCGGGGATCCCGGGGCCGTCGTCCTCCACGCGGACGGTCACCGTCTCGTCGTCGGCCCGGACGGTGGTGCGCACGGTCGTGCCGGGCGGGGTGTGCACGCGCGCGTTGGAGAGCAGGTTGACCAGCACCTGCTGCAGGCGGTGGTCGTCGCCGAGGACGACGGCGCGCGGCGCGGCGGGAGCGTCCTCGGCGTCGGACCAGGCGTCGCCGTCGGACCAGGCCTCGCCGTCGGCCCAGTCGCCACCCGGCAGGTCCAGCTGCCAGCTGTGGTCCGGCCCGGCCGCGTGCGCATCGGCGACGGCGTCCACGGCGAGGGCCGCGAGGTCGACCTCCGCGCTGTCCAGCGGGCGCCCGGCGTCCAGCCGAGCGAGCAGCAGCATGTCCTCGACCAGCGCGGTCATCCGCAGCGACTCCGACTCGACCCGGCCCATCGCGCGCACCGCATCCGGCGGCAGGTCGCCGGGAAGGTGCCGGACCAGCTCGGCATACCCCCGGATCGCCGCGAGCGGGGTGCGCAGCTCGTGGCTCGCGTCGGCGACGAACTGGCGCACCTGGGTCTCGCTCTCGTGCCGCGCGGCGAGGGCCTCCTCGACGTGGCCCAGCAGCCGGTTCAGCGCGGCACCCACCTGGCCGACCTCCGTGCCGGGATCGGTGTCGACCGGGTCGACCCGTTCGGGCAGCGCGACCTCGCCGCGATCGAGCGGCAGCTCCGAGACGCGCGTCGCGGTCGCGGCAACGCGTTCGAGCGGGCGCAGCTCGCGGCGCACCAGGATCATGCCCGCCACGAGCGCGAGCAGCAGGCCGATCGCCGCGACGGCCACCTCGACCGCGACGTAGTCCCGCACGGTCGACGTCGCCTGGGCGGTCGACAGCCCGGTCACCACGAGGTCGCCGTCGGGCGTGCGGGTCGCGACGGCCCGGTAGTTCCCGAGCCTGCGCAGCACGATCGCGTGCGGCTTTCCGTCGGTGCGGAGCGACTTGAGCGTGGCGACCTGCGACGACGTGAGGGTCTGGAAGTTGCCCGCCTGGTCGATGTAGCCCGAGCGCGTCTCGCCGTTGCGCACGAAGAGGTTGATCGTGCCGGCGCCCTGGCCGGGCACGCTGAGCCCCGGCGGCAGCCCGTCCTGGTCCTGGTTGCCCGGGCCGGTCTTCTCGCCCGACGGCGTGGCAGCGTCGTCGGAGGGCGAGGGCGAGGAGGACGAGGACGAGGACGACGACGGCGTCGGACTCGGCGGCGAGGTGCGCGGCCGGTCGGGCGCGCTCGCCGCCCGCTGGCTCGCGCTGAGCAGCTGCGAGTCGAGCTGGCCGACCAGCGAGCCGCGCAGCGCGAGCGCCGAGACCACGCCCATCGTGCCGGCGAACACCGCAAGCAGCCCGATCAGGACCACGACGAGCCGCCGCCGCAGCGTCCAGCGGCCGCGGGCTGCGGCCATCACGCCGCCGTCGGGCTCTCGGCGGGCTTGAGCACGTAGCCGACGCCGCGCAGCGTGTGGATCATGGACGGTCGGCCGGCGTCGAGCTTGCGGCGCAGGTAGGAGATGTACAGCTCGACGATGTTCGCCTGCCCGCCGAAGTCGTACTGCCACACGCGGTCCAGGATCTGCGCCTTGGACAGCACCCGCCGCGGGTTGCGCATGAAGTAGCGCAGCAGCTCGAACTCGGTCGCCGTCAGCCGGATCGGCGTCCCGCCGCGCGAGACCTCGTGGCTGTCCTCGTTCATCTCGAGGTCGCCGACGACGAGCGTCGCCTCCTCGGTCAGCGCCGTCGCCCCGGCCCGGCGCAGCAGGGCACGCAGCCGAGCGACGACCTCCTCGAGGCTGAACGGTTTGGTCACATAGTCGTCGCCGCCCGCGGTCAGGCCCGCGATGCGGTCCTCGACGGCGTCCTTCGCGGTGAGGAACAGCACCGGGACGTGCGGGTTGGTCACCCGGATCCGGCGCAGCACCTCCAGGCCGCTCAGGTCGGGGAGCATCACGTCCAGCAGGATCACGTCCGGCTCGAGGGTGCGGGCGGCCCGGATCGCCGCGTGCCCGGTCAGCGCGGACTCGACCTGCCAGCCCTCGTAGCGCAGCACGGTCGTGAGCAGCTCGCCGAGCGTCGGCTCGTCGTCGACGACGAGGGCCCGGATCGGCGTGCCGTCCGCGCGGGTGACGGGCTCTCGCCCGCGGGTGGGGCTGGTGGTGGACATGCACCCAGAGTGGATTCCCCGCCTGTGGCCATCCTGATGCCGACCTGTGAGAAGTCTGTGGACTCCAGCCGGCGGCGAGGAATTCGGAGCGGGCCTCGGCCGTACAGCGATCCGGTGGCGGGCGCCCAGGGAGTTCACAGGCGAGGCGGCGACTGTACTCACCAGTGGTCGACCGCACCGGCGGCCCCGAGGAGGCCAATCACGATGAGCACCGACCTTGAGCCGAGAACGCGAGAGCTGCCAATCACGATGGGCACCGACCTTGAGCCGAGAACGCAGGAGCTGCCGGCCCGACTCGACTCTCACGAGGCGTGGCGGGCCGAGATCGATCCGGCCCAGCTCAACCCCGCCTGGCTCACCGCGACGGTGCGACCTGCGGGGAACTTCGCGCGCGAGGACACCGGTCGGCTGCGGGCGCTGCTCGACGCGCTCGCGGCCTGCGCGTCCATCGTCGTCCTCGACCTGCAGGCGGCGCGCCTGCGCAGCCTTCGGGCCGGGCAGGTGATCGAGGACGCGGCCTGGGACATCGAGCGCCGCGGCGGGTGCCTGCTGTGCATCAACGTCGACGCCGAGTCCCGCGCCTGCCTCTCGGCGGCCGGCAGCCACGCGATCCTGATGGACCGCGCGCCGCGTCCGGCGGTCCGCGGCTGACCATGGCGCGCCCGGGTGCGCTCACGGTCGCCTACCGTGGACGGGTGAGCAGCCCCCCGCGAAGTTCCGTCGCCGCGCCCTGGTGGTCCGCCCGCGCGCGCCCACAACCGGGGCCCGCGCTGCAGGGCGGGGTCGTCCTCGGCCTCGTGACGGCCGTCGTCTCCGCGTTCGGCGTCTGGCTGACCTGGCGGATCTTCGTGGACACCGCAGCCGGCCAGCGCGTGGACCAGGCCGTGTTCGAGGGCGCCCTGTACGGCCGCAACAGCCTGTGGCACGTGGCGCAGCCCGTGCTCGACGTCATCTCGGTCCCGTACCTCGCCGCCGTGCTGGTCGCGGCCGTGCTGATCGCCGTCGTGCGCCGGCGGTGGGGCCTGGCCCTGCAGGTCGCGCTGCTCGTGGGCGGCGCGAACCTCACCACCCAGGTGCTCAAGAGCCTGTTCGATCGCCCCGACCTCAACGCGACCCCGCTGTTCTCCAACGCGCTGCCGAGCGGGCACACGACCGCGGCCGCCTCGGTGTCCGCCGCGCTGGTGTTCGTCGTGCCGCCCCGGGCCCGGCCGTGGGCAGCGATCCTCGGCGCCGTCTACACCTCGGCGACCGGGGTCTCGACCCTGATCGGGCGCTGGCACCGGCCGAGCGACGTGGCCGCCGCGGTGCTCGTCGTCATGGCGTGGAGCGGGCTCGCGTGCGCGCTCGCCGCGGCCCGCCCGCCGAGTGCCGGAGGTCGTCTCGTGAGCACGGCGTCCGGTCAGGTCGCCCGCCCGGACCGCTGGACCGCCAGGGTCCCGGCGCAGCCCGCGGAGCCGCGGCGGCACCCCGCCGCGCCCGGTGCCGCCGGCGGGCTGTTGGTGCTCGCCGGGGTCGCCGCGGCGTTGCCCGCGGCCTGGGCGCTGCACACCTCCTGGACGACGCCGGGAGACCTCGGGTCCCGCTCCGAGCTGCTCGTGGCGTACGGCGGCGGGGCGTTCGGAGTGGTCGCGATCTGCTGCCTCGCGTTCGCCGCGCTGCTTGTCGTGCGGCGCTCGGCAGGCGGGGTGACTTGACGAGACGTCGTAGAGTGCCCGTGCGATAGCGGTGATGTGTCGGTCGCCGCCCAGAGGTTCTTCAGGAAGCAGGTCCGCATGGTCCGCAAGCTCGTCATCGTGGAGTCGCCGGCCAAGGCGCGCACGATCGCCGGCTACCTCGGCTCCGGGTACGAGGTCGAGGCCAGCGTCGGACACATCCGCGACCTCCCGCAGCCCTCCGAGCTGCCGGCCGAGATGAAGAAGGGCCCGTTCGGCAAGTTCGCGGTCGACGTGAACAACGACTTCGAGCCGTACTACGTCGTCGACGCGGACAAGAAGAAGAAGGTCGCCGAGCTCAAGCGGCTGCTCAAGGACGCCGACGAGCTCTTCCTCGCCACTGATGAGGACCGCGAGGGCGAGGCCATCGCGTGGCACCTGCTCCAGGAGCTCAAGCCCAAGGTCCCGGTCAAGCGCATGGTGTTCCACGAGATCACCCCCGAGGCGATCGCGCGGGCCCTGGAGAACACCCGTGACCTGGACACCCGGCTCGTCGACGCGCAGGAGACGCGGCGCATCCTGGACCGGCTGTACGGCTACGAGGTCTCCCCGGTGCTGTGGCGCAAGGTCCGCCAGGGCCTGTCCGCCGGGCGTGTGCAGTCCGTCGCGATGCGGCTCGTCGTCGAGCGGGAGCGCGAGCGGATGGCGTTCCGCGCCGCGGACTACTGGGACGTCAAGGCCACCTTCGCGACCGACGACGCCGGCGAGCCGACGTTCGGCGCGCGCCTGTCGACCCTCGACGGCGCGCGCGTCGCGACCGGCCGGGACTTCGACGACCGCGGCGTGCTCACGACCCGCAGCGCGGTGCACCTCGACTCCTCCGCGGCCCACGCGCTGGTGACCGGGCTCGACAGCGCCGACTTCGCGGTGCGCAGCCTGGAGACCAAGCCGTACACGCGCAAGCCCGCCGCCCCGTTCACGACGTCGACCCTCCAGCAGGAGGCCTCGCGCAAGCTGCGGCTCGGCTCGCGCCAGGCGATGCGGACCGCGCAGTCGCTGTACGAGAACGGCTACATCACCTATATGCGGACCGACTCGAACGTGCTGAGCTCGCAGGCGATCGACGCCGCGCGCCGCCAGGCGGCCGAGCTGTACGGCCCCGAGTTCGTGCCGGACGCGCCCCGCGTGTACGCCTCGAAGTCCAAGAACGCCCAGGAGGCGCACGAGGCCATCCGGCCCGCCGGTGACTCGTTCCGCACCCCGGCGCAGGTCGCGTCCGAGCTGTCCGGCGACCAGTTCCGGCTGTACGAGCTGATCTGGAAGCGCACGGTCGCCTCGCAGATGGCGGACGCGCGCGGGTCGACGGCGTCGGTGAAGATCGGCGCCCTGGTCAGTGACGGGCGCGACGCCGTGTTCGCGGCGTCCGGCACCGTGATCACGTTCCGCGGGTTCATGGCCGCCTACGAGGAGGGCCACGACACCGAGCGCTACGCCGACGACGCGGCGCCGTCGTCGGGCAAGGACGCGCAGGACGCGCGACTGCCGCAGATGGCCCAGGGCGACGCGATGAACGCGAGCGATCTGAACGCCGACGGGCACCAGACGTCCCCGCCGCCCCGGTTCACCGAGGCGAGCCTGATCAAGGCGCTCGAGGAGCGGGGGATCGGCCGGCCCTCGACGTACGCGGCGACGATCTCGGTGATCCAGGACCGCGGGTATGTGTCGAACCGGGGGCAGGCGCTCGTGCCGAGCTGGCTCGCGTTCGCGGTCACCCGGCTGCTCGAGGAGAACTTCCACTGGCTGGTCGACTACGACTTCACGGCGAGCATGGAGGAGGACCTCGACGCGATCGCGGCGGGGGACAAGAACCGGGTGGAGTGGCTGAGCCGCTTCTACTTCGGTGACGCCGACGGCGCCGGGGTCGGCGAGATCGAGGGCCTCAGCCACGCGGTGGAGAACCTTGGCGAGATCGACGCGCGCCAGGTCAACTCGATCGACATCGGCGACGGCATCACCTTGCGCGTGGGCCGCTACGGCCCGTACGTCGAGGACACCGCCGCCGCCCTGCTGACCACGGACGGGTCGGACCCGAAGCGGGCCGCCGTGCCCGAGGAGCTGGCGCCCGACGAGCTCACCGCGGCCAAGGCGCGCGAGCTGCTCGAGACGCAGGCCGAGGGCGACCAGGTGCTCGGGGTCGACCCCGCGACCGGTACCTCGATCGTTGCCCGCAACGGGCGGTACGGGCCGTACGTCACCGAGCTGCTGCCCGAGCCCGAGCTGGACCCGACCCTGTCGGCGGCCGCCAAGAAGCGGGCGCTGGCGGCGCTGCCCAAGCCGCGCACGGGTTCGCTGCTCTCGACCATGCAGCTCGCGACGTTGACGCTCGCCGACGCGCTCAAGCTGCTCTCGCTGCCCCGCGTGGTGGGCGTGGACCCCGAGTCGGGCGACACGATCACGGCGCAGAACGGGCGGTACGGGCCGTACCTCAAGCGCGGCACGGACTCGCGCACGCTGCCGACCGAGGACGCGATGTTCGACGTCACCCTCGAGGAGGCGCTCGCGATCTACGCCCAGCCCAAGCGCGGGCGCGGCGGCTCGGCGGCGGCGCCGCTGCGTGAGCTCGGCGAGGACCCGGTCTCGAAGAAGCCCGTGGTCGTCAAGGAGGGCCGGTTCGGTCCGTACGTGACCGACGGCGAGTCGAACGCCACCCTGCGCACCGAGGACTCGGTCGAGAACATCACGCTCGAGCGGGCCGCGGAGCTGCTGGCCGACAAGCGGGCCCGCGGGCCGGTCAAGGGGCGCAAGACGGCAGCCAAGAAGACCGCGGCGAAGAAGACAGTGGCAAAGAAGAAGCCGACGGCGAAGAAGGCCGCAGTCGCGAAGGGCTGACGCTCTGGCAGCCGAGGCTGAGGGCTCTTTGCCGAACCTGCAGCCACGACCGTGCACACGCTGCTCCCGCATCCCCCTGCGAGGCGGGAACCGCGACCGTGGCGAGAGCAACAGGCTCCCGACACGGTCGGTACGGAACAACCTACGCCCGTCCGTGGCGCCGTTCGTCGACTGACCTGCCAATGTATCGATAATGATGGCCGTCCGAGCAGGGCGTCGGCGCAGAAACTGGGCCGAACAGGTGAAGTCGACGAGGGTTGGCGCCCTCATCGAAGGCTTTCGGGGCAGCCTCCGCGGCGGCCACCGGCGCTGCACAACCGCTGGTCGGGGGCCCGACCTCGCCGCGTCGCCCGGGCGTCCGGGCAGCTGCGCGGGCGCACACGCGGGGCGTGCCGGCTCACTAACGAGCGCCGCCGAGGTGCGCCCTCACCCGATCGGCCCAAAGACGGCGCCCCACTATGTTGGGCGCATGGCACACGTTGACGACCCTCGAACTGCTCCGTCCATCCGCTGGGGAATTCTCGGCGCCGGCAACATCGCGGGATCCTTCGCGAACGCCGTCAACACCCACACTCGGTCCCCGCTGCTGGCCGTCGGCTCGCGCAACCGCGACCGCGTCGAGCGATTCGCCACCGCGCACGGCATCCCGACCACCCACCTCGGCTACCGCGGCCTGGTCGAGGACCCGCAGGTCGACGCGGTGTACGTCGCGACGCCGCACTCCGAGCACAAGGCGCTCGCGCTGCTGGCGATCGCGGCAGGCAAGCACGTGCTCGTCGAGAAGGCCTTCATGCGCAACACGGGCGAGGCCGAGGAGGTCTTCGCAGCCGCGCGCACCGCCGGCGTGTTCGTCATGGAGGCGATGTGGACCCGTTTCCTGCCGCACGTCGCCGCCCTGCACCAGGTGATCGCCGCCGGTGAGATCGGCGAGATCGTGAACCTCACGGCCGACCACGGGCAGTGGTTCGAGACGGACCCGACCAGCCGCCTGTTCGACCCGGCGCTGGCTGGCGGTGCGCTGCTCGACCTCGGGGTGTACCCGGTCTCCTTCGCGCACGACTTCCTCGGCGAGCCCGACGCGGTCTCCGCGGTGGGCGCGCTCACCGAGACCGGGGTCGACGGGCAGGTCGGAATCGTGCTGTCCTACGGCGAGCGTGTGCAGGCGACGTTGTCGACCACGCTGTGGGCCAAGACACCGACGACCGCGTCGATCTCCGGTACCGAGGGCAACATCCAGATCGCCGGCGACTTCTACGCCCCGACGTCGTTCACGGTGACCCGCCGCGACGGTTCCACGTGGACCTTCGACCGCCGGGCGAGCATGGGCCTGCAGTACGAGGCCGCGGAGGTTGCGCGCCGGGTGACCGCTGGCGAGACCGAGAGCCCCCGGATGACCTGGGACAACTCCCGCGGGGTGCTGCGCACCATGGACGCCGTGCGCGCCCAGATCGGTCTGGTCTACCCCGGCGAGTAGGCGCAGACTCCCGAGCTCCCGGGCTCCCGAGCCCGCGAGCCCGCGAGCCCACGAGTTCACGAGCGCATCCGGAAGTCTCCGACTTCCGGCCCGGAACGGGCTGCCCCACGAGGGGCTCAGGTGACTTGTCAGACGCAGCGCGGGCTATAGGGCGCCCTGCGTCTGACAAGTCGACGGTCCCCCGGACTTGTCAGACCCAGCGCGCGGTATGGCCCGCGCTGGATCTGACAAGTCGGACGGACGGGACGGGGAGGGCAGCCGAGTTCGAGTAGCGGCAGCCGAGCTTGAGCAGGGTCAGCCCAGCTTGAGCAGGGTCGGGCCAGCTCGAGCACTCGCTGCCCGCGGGGTCCGTAGAAGGCCGGTTCAGGTGTGGACAGCCGCGCGAGTGACCGGTGGTGCGCAAGTGACGCATGTGACACCGATTCCGTTCAATTCCGTCACTCTGGTCCCACGCGCGGCTGTCCACACCGCGAACCTCTTCCTGAGTCATCAGTCGGCGCGCCGTAGATCGCTATTGCTGCCGAATCCGCCTCGCACGTCCGGGTTGTCGCACCGTCGGTGCGGAGCATGGTGCAGGGGTTGCTCGCGTTGCCTCTGGAGAGCGTGATCTGAGTCGACTTCAGTCACACCAGTCACATGCTCCGCACCGGCGGAATCGCACGCGCGCTCGACGGGTGCACTCGGTCCACGTCAGGCCGGGTCAGTGGGACTTTCGGTTGCTCTCGGCTGACCGCGGCTGCTCTCGGCTGCCGCGGCTGATCGCAGGCCCCGTTGACGGCCGCTCCAGGTGTGGAGGGACGCGCGAGTGACTGGTGGTGCTCACGTGACGCATGTGACACCTCAACCGTTCACTTCCGTCACTTCCGTCCCACGCGCGTCCCTCCACACCGCG
>NZ_DATCNW010000321.1:0-8537 GCF_036565025.1 Pengzhenrongella sp. | reverse complement strand
AGTCCACCGAGTCGGCCCAGGCCGCCAGGGCCGCGGACCCCGGTGCCAG
Organism: Pengzhenrongella sp.; assembly: GCF_036565025.1. Classification (NCBI taxonomy): domain Bacteria; kingdom Bacillati; phylum Actinomycetota; class Actinomycetes; order Micrococcales; genus Pengzhenrongella; species Pengzhenrongella sp. Next base: position 8,488 of record NZ_DATCNW010000321.1, on the reverse strand, counting down.
GTACATCCCCTCGCACGGCCGCGGGTCCTGGTGCTCGCTGCGAGCCAGCGCCTCGAAGAATGCCTCCCGCTCCAAGAACTCCGCGACCTCGGTCGCCACCACCTTCGAATCCTCATACCGTGCGTCCTCGGCCGCCCACAAAGCCAACAACTCCGTCGACGGCTCGACCAAGGACGCGACCCGCTCGTCGCCATCCCCGCCGAACTCGTGATCGAACATGTGTTCTATGATACCGGAACGGTCGAGCGTGTCAATACCTCAGCCGCAATTCCTCCGCGTGAATTTCGCGGGCCTTGCAGCGTTCAGCCAGCCCCGCCGGAGTCGCTTGATCGCGAGCGACGACGGAGGTCGACAACGCATCGACAGATCTGCTCTGTTGCACCGCGAAACGCGGTGATTCACGTGAAACCGGCGACCTCGTCACCGCCCCTAGCGCCCCGACCTCGTCGGTCATGAAGGGGTTGGCCGCTTCGGGGGGAGGGACAGGCCAGTGCGGCGGCGTCGGGCTGGGGCGGGGGACCGGTAACGTGCCGCTGGCCCGCAGATGCCGGGCGCAGCAGACGAAGGGCGCAGCGCGATGAGCACGGACGACCGGAACAAGCTGACGCACGTCGACGAGCGTGGTGCCGCGCGGATGGTCGACGTCAGCGCCAAGGAGGTCACCGTCCGCAGCGCCACCGCGAGCGGCTTCGTGTCCACCACGCCGCAGGTCATCGCGCTGCTCCGCGGGGAGGGCGTGCCTAAGGGTGACGCGCTCGCCGTCGCGCGGATCGCCGGCATCCAGGCGGCCAAGCGCACGCCCGACCTGGTGCCGCTGTGCCACCCGATCGCGATCCACGCCGTCACGGTCGACCTCGAGGTGACCGACGACGGCGTCGGGATCCGCGCCACGGTTCGCACCGCCGACCGCACCGGGGTGGAGATGGAGGCGCTCACCTGCGTCGCCGTCGCCGGCCTCACGATGATCGACATGGTCAAGGCCGTGGACCGCGCCGCGGTGATCACCGACGTGCGCGTCGAGGAGAAGACCGGCGGCCGCAGCGGGACGTGGCGCCGGGTCCCGTAGTCCGAGCCCCGAGCCCCGAGCCGACCGCAACAACCGGGGACACGATCATGACGACCGAGAGCTTCCTCGACGCGAATCGCGCGAGCTGGGACGACCGCGTCGAGGGTCACCTCGTCGCGTACGGCGCGGGTGCTTTCGCGGACGATCCGCACGCCATCTCCAAGATCGTCCAGGACGACGCGACCGCCATGGGTCCCCAGCTGCCCGGGGGCACCGTCGCGGGGATGAAGCTCGTGCACCTGCAGTGTCACATCGGGCTGGACACGCTGAGCTGGGCGCGGCTCGGCGCGGACGCCGTCGGCGTCGACTTCTCCGCCGAGGCCATCCGCGCAGCCCGCGACCTCGCAGCCCGGGCGGGCGTGGCCGCTCGGTTCGAAGAGAGCAGCGTCGAAGGCGCGCCCAGCGCGTTGAACGACACGTTCGACGTCGTGTACACGAGCGTCGGGGTCCTCATGTGGCGGCCGCGGCTGGACACCTGGGCGTCGGCGATCCACGACCTCCTCAAGCCGGGTGGGGTCTTCTACGTCCGGGACTCGCACCCCGTGCTGAACGCGCTCGATCACGATCGACGGACGGGCTGCTCGTCCTGGCGGATCCGTACTTCGAGACCGACCGACCCACCAGGGACGACAGCGGGGCCGACTACGCGAGCGAGGACCTCCGCGCCGGAAACGTGACGACGTACGAGTGGTCCCATTCGCTGTCCGAGATCATTGGGTCACTCCTCGACGCCGGCCTGCGAATCACCGCATTCACAGAGGGAAAGACTCTCCCGTGGCGGGGGATTCCCAGCCTCGTCGACTCTTCCGAAGGCTTCGTCCACCCGGACAACCCCGCCGCCCTTCCCCTGGAGTTCTCGATAACCGCCCGCCGAGACGTCTAAGCGCTCTCCGAAGACGTTCCAGAGGCAAATGTTGTCGCGAACTGGGAGTTGTTGTCCTCAAAACGGCATCCGAACGACAACAACTCCCAGTTCGCGGAGCGAGGCGGAACTTTACGGACGCGGTTCGGTCAGGAGGGCGCGTTGGTGGGCTATTGCGACCGCCTCCGCGCGACCGGACGCGCCGAGCTTCGCGAGCAGGTTCGACACGTGCACGCTCACCGTCTTGCCGCTGATGAAGAGCCGTTCGCCGATCTGCCGGTTCGTCAGTCCGCGCGCGACCAGGGCGAGGACCTCGGTCTCGCGATCGGTCAACAGCCGGGCGTCCGACGAGCGGGCGCCCGGCAGGTCGAGCCGCGCGCGGCGACCCAGCGCCTGCAGGGCGCCGAGGAGCGGGAGCGCACCCATCTCGCGGGCGTCCCGTTCCGCGATCGCGGCCTGGACCTTGGCGGCCTCCCGGTCACCGGCCTCGAGCAGCGCCTCGGTCCAGCGCCAGCCGGTCCGGGCCCGTTCGTACCGGTAGCCGTAGTCGAAACCCGAAGCGGCAGCCTGCCACAGCGCGGGGTCGTTGCCGTCACCGCCCACGAGCCGGCCGTGCTCGGCGTGCGCGCGGGCGAGCCAGGCGCGTCCCTCGGGACCCAGCCGGCCGCCGCGCGGGCGTCCCCGCTGCGCGGTCCGGTCCGCTCGCGCGAGGAGCTCGGTGCCCAGCCGGACGCGCTCCGCCGGGTCCCCGCCGGCCAGCCGCTCCGCGTGTGCAGCGTCGGCCAGCGCGGCGATGCCGAGCGCCGCGACCCAGATCCCGCCCAGGAAGTAGTCGTCCCACACCTGGCCCATGTGCTCGAAAACGTCGTTGGCGAGCCGGACCGCCTCGTCCGGCTTCCCCGCCCAGGTCAGGGCGTCGATCGTGCACCCGCCCGAGAGCAGCGCGACCTGCGGGTCACGCGGCCACTCGGGCTCGAGCGCGTGGCCACGTTCGACGCCGTCCGCGTCACCACGGGCGATCGCCGCATACAGCTGGACCGCGCCCAGCGTGGCCGAGGCGTCCGGGGGCGCGCTCTCGGCGTCGAGGCCGGGCGGGGAGAGGTCCCCACGTGCGTATCGCACCAGCTCCGCGAACATCCGGAGCTGGACCCCGGAGATGCTCCACGACAGCCCCGCCTCGACCGCACGGGCCAGGCCCCGGGCCGCCAGCGCCGCGGCCTCGGGCAGCAGCCCGGCGTAGTAGTGGGTCGCCGTCAGGTTGAGGTGGCAGCGCAACTCGGTGACCAGGTCGCCCGCCTCGCGCGCACGCTGCCGGGCGCTGTCGAGCAGCTCGGCGACCCGGCCCGGTTCGTCGACGACGAGATAGGCGAGCGTCGCGAGCGCGTCGGCCTCTGCCGCCGGTTCGGCGACCTTCCGGGCCTCGTCGATCGCGGCCAACGCGCTGCGCTCGGCCTCGGCGTCGCGAGCGACGGCGAGGGCCGCCCAGGCGTGCACCGCGAGGACCCACGCCCGATCCGCGCTCGGCGGACCTGCGGGCAGGTCCGCCAGGGCCCGGGCCGCCTCCTCGAACCCCTGGGCGTCGTCCCGGTCGAGCGCCAGCAGAAGCCGGGCCAGCTGGGCTCGCAGCGGCGCCTGGCGGCCCGGGTCGCCCGCTGCGGCGGCGACGGCCTCCTGCGCCAGCGCGGCGGCCCGGTCGTTCAGCCCCGACCGGCCGGCCGCTCCCGCCGCCGCGGCGACGACGGCGATCCGGTCCTCCGCGAGGCGCGCCGCGGCGTCGGGCACCGCCTCCCACAGCGCCAGGACGGACTCGAGGTGGCGCAGCTCCTCGGCCGGTGCGAGCACGTGCGCGGCCTCGCGCGCCGCCGCACGGGAGGCCACCAGGGCCGTCGGCAGGTCGTGCGAGCTCGCGGCGTGGTGTGCGAGCTGCGCCGCGGACCCGAGCCCGGGGGAGTCGACCAGGGCCTGCCGGAACGCGCGGTGCAGCGCGGTCTGCTCGCCCGGGAGCAGGTCGGTGTAGACCGCCTCGGCGAGCAGCGCATGCCGGAACACGACCCGGCCGTCCTCGGCCCCGAGCATGTTCCGCGCGAAGGCCTCGCGCAGGACGTCGTCGAACGTGTCCGCCGCGGCCGGCTCGCCGCGCGAGACGACGGCCCGCAGCAAAGGTTCGGCCACTCGCCGACCGGCCACCGAGGCGACACGCGCCAGGTGCTGCACCGCGGGGTCGAGCTGCTCGAGCCGGGCCCGCAGTACATCCGAGAGCGATCCCGGCAGCGCGGCCGCATCGGCGCCCGCCTCGAGCAGTTCCTCGGCGAAGTACGCGTTGCCCTCGGACCGGTCCCGGACCCGCCGCAGCACGTCGTCGGGCAGCGGGGCACCCATGACGGCGGTGGTGAAGGTGCGCAGCTCGTCGGCCGTGAACGGCGGCAGGTCGAGGCGCTCGACCCGCGGGTGGCGCGCCAGCTCGGCGAGCATCGGCCGCAACGGGTGGCGCCGGTGCAGGTCGTCCGTGCGATAGCTCGCCACGATCATGAGGTGCTCGGCTCGCATGCGCGCGATCAGGAACCGGAGCACCTCGCGGCTTGAGGAGTCCGCCCAGTGCAGGTCCTCGACGATCAGCACGAGCGGGGCGCCCGCCCGACCGCTCGCCGCGAGCACCGCGGCGATCCCGTCGAACAGCTGCAGGCGGCTCGCCTGCTCCTCGAGGCCCGCGCTCGCGTCGCTCGCCCCGGTCGGGAGCAGCAGGCTCAGCGCGGGGCGGGTCCTGACCACCTGATCGACGACGTCGCCCTGCGCCCCGAGCTGCGCGAGAGCGTCCGCGAACGGCAGGTACGGCAGTCCGACCTCCCCGAAGTCCACGCAGTGCGTCGTGACGGCGCGGGCCCCGGATCGGGTGGCGAGCTCGGCGAACTGCGCGAGCAGCCGGCTCTTGCCGACGCCCGCGTCGGCGCCGAGCAGCACCGCGCCGGGCTGACCCGCGGCGGCTCGCTCGAGCGCGGCCATCAGCGCGGCCACCTCCGACGCGCGTGCCACGAACGGCGTGGAATTCGTAGTGCGGGCCATGCCCCCGATTCTGGCAGCCCGACCCTGCGCCGGAGCCTGCGCCGAGAAGTCGACTTCCGTCCATCGGAATGCGTGGGGACGGGCGGATTTTGACTTCTCGACGAAGAATCACAGCCGCGACTCAGGGTCGCGTCAGGGTTGGTTCAGGGTCCGGTAGGGGTCATTTCCCGATGCGCGGGCGGCTCCCCGGCCGAAAGGATCGACTCGTCCCGCCCCGCCCGCTCCCACCGTCAGACAAGGAGGAGCATGTCAATCCACGGATCCCACTCGATCGCCAGCGCCGAATCGACGTCGAGCACGCAAGGGCCCGTCAGTGCCTACGCCCGCGGCCTGGTCAAGACCTACGGCCGGGGGGAGACGCGGTGCACGCCCTGGCCGGGATCGACGTCCACTTCGCGCGCGGTGAGCTCACCGCGGTGATGGGCCCGTCGGGCTCCGGCAAGTCGACCCTGATGCACTGCATGGCGGGGCTGGACACCGCGACGTCGGGCACGGTCGTCGTCGACGGCCAGGACGTCGGGCGGATGAACCAGCGCCAGCTGACGCGGCTGCGCCGCACCCGGCTCGGGTTCATCTTCCAGGCGTTCAACCTGGTCCCGACCCTGACCGCGGCGGAGAACATCACGCTGCCGCTGGACATCGCGCGCCGCCCGGTCGACCGTGCCCGCTTCGACGCGATCGTGGCCGCGCTCGGGCTCGCCCCCCGCCTGCACCACCGCCCGAGCGAGCTGTCCGGCGGCCAGCAGCAGCGGGTGGCCGCCGCGCGCGCCCTGGTCGCGAAGCCCGCGGTCATCTTCGCGGACGAGCCGACCGGCAACCTCGACTCGAAGTCGTCCGGTGACCTGCTCGCGTTCCTGCGCCGCTCGGTCGACGAGCTCGGGCAGACCGTCGTGATGGTCACCCACGACCCGCGCGCCGCGGCGCACGCGCACCGCGTCCTGTTCCTTGCCGACGGCCGCCTGGTCGCCGAGCTCGAGTCGCCCACCCAGGCCTCGGTGTTCGAGATCCTCGGCTCCCTCGACCGCGACGCCGACGACGACGCGTCCACGCCGGCGCTCGCCCCGGTCGGCCTCTGATGGGCCGGGTCGCGCTCCGCGGCATCCGCGCGCACCTCGTCCGGTTCGTGCTCTCGGTGCTGGCGGTCACCCTCGGCGTGGCCTTCGTGGCCGGCGCGTTCTCCCTGCGCACCATGATGTCCTCGACGTTCACCGAGATCATCGACAGCTCGATGGTCGGCGACGCCTACGTGCGCGGGAGCGTGCCCGCCACCGCCGCCGCGGTCAGCGACGGCGGGGGGCTCGGTTCCACGTGGAACACGATCCCCGCGTCCCTCGCGGGGCCGCTGGCCGGCGTCGACGGCGTCGCGCACGCGTTCCCGGACCTCAGCGGCCCGATCGTCGTCGTCGGGGCCGACGGCACCGCCGTGATGAGCGGGGGTGCCCCCAGCTTCGCGACGGCGCTCGACCCGAAGGACTCCACGGTCGACGTCGTGGCGGGTCGGGTGCCGAGCGGACCGACCGAGATCGGTCTCGAGTCGGCGACCATGGCGAAGTCGGGGCTGTCCGTCGGGGACACCACCAAGGTCGTCCTGCACGGCGCGCTGCGCGACGTGACGGTGGTCGGCGAGCTCTCGTTCGGCGCCCCCACGGCCGGCGCGGCCATCACCATCCTGGACGCCGCCACCGCGACGGCGGCGTACGCGCCGGACGGCCGGTTGCCCTCGATCGCGGTGTTCGCGAAGCCGGGCGTGTCCGAGCAGACCCTCACGCGGCGGATCGCGCCGCTGCTCGCGACGAGCGGCCCCGACTCCGCGCGGGCGGTCGAGGGCGCCGTGATGCGCAGCGACGCGCGCTCCGGCGTCGAGGCGCAGCTCGGCTTCATCACGACGTTCCTGCTCGTGTTCGCCGGCATCTCGCTGTTCGTCGGCGCCTACATCATCGCGAACACGTTCGCCATGTCGGTGCGGCAGCGGATGCGCGAGTTCGCGTTGCTGCGCGCCGTCGGGGCCTCCCCGGCGCAGGTGTTCGCCTCGGTCCTGACCCAGGCCGCCGTCGTCGGCCTGGTGGGCTCCGCGCTGGGCATCGCCGCCGGCCTCGGGCTGGTCTCGGTGCTGCGGGTGGTGTTCGAGCGCATGGGCATGGACCTGTCGGGTCAGATCCCGCTCGACACCGCGACCGCGGCGACCTCGCTCGCCATCGGCACGGTCGTGAGCATCGCGGCGGCCGCGCTGCCCGCGCGCCGCGCCGCGCTGACGCCGCCGGGCTCGTGGTCGGCACACTGCTGCTCGCGCCGGTGATCGCGCGGCGCACCCTCGGCGTGCTTGCGGCGGGCTTCGTCGCCGCGGCGGCGCCGCTCGGGCGGCTCGCGCGCGGCAACGTCACCCGCAACCCGCGGCGGACCGCGAACACGGCCGGTGCGCTGACGGTCGGGATGGCGCTCGTGGGAGCCGCCTCCGTGCTCGCCTCGTCGGCGACCGCGTCCACGCGCTCGATCGTGGACAACGAGCTGACGGCGGACTTCACCGTGAAGTCGGCGACCTACAGCGTGCCCGCCGGCGTGATCGGCGACCTCGGGGCGCTGCGCTCGGTGGCGACCGTCGACCCCGTGCGGTTCGGCTCGGTCGTGGCGACGACCGCCGGGACGGCTCCGGTGGCCGCGAAGGACACGCAGACGGCGATCGGGCTGCCCCCGGGCGCCTTCGGGCGGAGCGTGCACGTCACGGTCGTGGACGGCTCGCTCGACTCCCTCGCTGACGGCCGGATCGCGGTCCAGAAGGGCGTGGCGAAGAAGCGCGGCTGGACCGTGGGGGACTCGCTGACCTTCACCTCCCCGTCCGGAAACGTCAGCGCGAAGATCGGCGCGATCGTCGACTCCCAGGCGCTGAACGCGCCGATCCTGCCGCCCGAGGAGGTGTTCGTCACGGTCGTGCCGCCGGCCCGGGCCGCGATCGACTCGCTGTTCGTGAGCGCCGCGCCCGGAACGACCCAGCGCGAGCTGCGGGCCGACCTCGTCAAGGTCGCCGCCCCGTACGCCGTGCTGTCGATCCTCGACAAGGAGGACTTCGCCGGTCAGCTGGCCGCGCAGGTCAACCAGGTGCTGGTGATCCTCTACGCGCTGCTGGGGCTGTCGATCGTGATCGCGATCCTGGGGATCGTGAACACCCTCGCGCTGTCGGTGATCGAGCGGACCCGCGAGATCGGGCTCATGCGCGCCGTCGGGCTCGGCCGGCTCCAGCTCGCCGGGATCGTGGCGATCGAGTCCGTGCTGACCGCGGTGTTCGGGACGCTGGTCGGGGTGGGGATCGGCGTCGTGATCGCGTCCGCGATGCCGACGGTGTTCGCCGACAAGGGGCTGACCACGCTGGTCATCCCGTGGGTCCAGCTGGCCACCATGGTGGCGCTGGCCGCCTCCCGGTCCTGGACGCCGTAGCCTCCGACTGACCCCTCCCCAACCCGTAACGTCCGAGCGTTGACGTCCTATAGGACGTCAACGCTCGGACG
>NZ_DATCNW010000320.1:0-13613 GCF_036565025.1 Pengzhenrongella sp. | reverse complement strand
CCGCCGTGGCGCGGGTCGCGCCCGAGCCGTCAGCCGATCACGAGCACCAGGTCGCCGCCCTCGAGCTGCTGCACCGCCCCGATCGCGAGCCGCTGCACGGTGCCGGCGACCGGCGTGGTGATGGCGGCCTCCATCTTCATGGCCTCGACCGTGGCCACCGTCTGACCCGCGGTGACCTCCTGGCCCGCCTTGACGACGGCGGTGACCGCACCCGCGAACGGTGCGGCGATGTGCCCGGGCACGCCCGGGTCGGCCTTCTCGGCGGTTGGCAGGTCGACGGTGACCTCGGTGTCGCGGATCTGGAGCGGGCGCAGCTGGCCGTTGAGCGCGAACATCGCGCTGCGCATGCCCCGCTCGTCCGGCTCGCCCACGGCCTCGAGCCCGACCAGCAGCCGGACCCCCTTCTCCAGGACGATCTCGACCTCGTCGCCGGGCCGCATGCCGTACAGGTAGCTCTTGGTGTCGAGCACCGAGACGTCACCGTGCAGGGCGCGTGCCGCCTCGAAGTCCTTGGTGGGTCCGGGGAACAGCAGGTGGTTCAGCCGGCGCCGGCGGGTGGCCGAGTCGGCCGCGAGGTCGCTGCGGTCCTCGTCGGTCAGCGGGGTCACCCCGCCGCGGCGGGTGCGTCCCTCGAGCGCCTTGGTGCGGAACGGCTCGGGCCAGCCACCCGGCGGGTCACCGAGCTCACCGGACAGGAAACCGATCACGGAGTCCGGGATGTCGAAGTCCTGCGGGCGCTCGGCAAACTCCGCCGGGTCGGCGCCGCGGGCCACCAGGTGCAGCGCGAGGTCACCGACCACCTTGGACGACGGCGTGACCTTCACCAGCCGACCGAGGATCCGGTCGGCGGCGGCGTAGGTCGCCTCGATCGCCTCGAACTTCTCGCCCAGGCCGAGCGCGATCGCCTGCTGGCGCAGGTTGGACAGCTGCCCGCCCGGGATCTCGTGGTCGTAGACGCGGCCCGTCGGTCCGGGCAGGCCGGACTCGAACGGCCGGTACAGGCGGCGCACGGCCTCCCAGTACGGTTCCAGGTCGCACACCGCGCGCAGCGAGAGCCCGGTGTCGCGCTCGGTGAACTCCAGGCCCGCGACGAGCGCCGACATCGGCGGCTGGCTGGTGGTGCCGGCCATCGCGGCGCTGGCGACGTCGACGGCGTCGACCCCGACGTCCGCGGCGGCGAGCAGCGTCGCGAGCTGGCCACCGGCCGTGTCATGGGTGTGCAGGTGCACGGGCAGGTCGAAGCGCGACCGCAGCGCAGCGACGAGCTTGGCGGCGGCCGCCGGCCGCAGCAGCCCGGCCATGTCCTTGATCGCGAGCACGTGCGCGCCGGCCGCGACGATCCGCTCGGCGAGCCGCAGGTAGTAGTCGAGCGTGTACAGCTTCTCGCCCGGGTCGAGCAGGTTTCCCGTGTAGCACAGCGCGACCTCCGCGATCGGGGTGCCCGCCGCCCGGATCGCCCGGATCGCGGGGAGCATCTGCTCGACGTCGTTCAGGGCGTCGAAGACGCGGAACACGTCGATGCCGGTCGTGGTGGCCTCGCGCACGAACGCGTCGGTCACCTCGGTGGGGTACGGCGTGTAGCCGACCGTGTTGCGCCCCCGCAGGAGCATCTGGATCGCGATGTTCGGCAGCGCCTCGCGCAGGCTGGCGAGCCGTTCCCACGGGTCCTCGGTGAGGAACCGCAGCGCGACGTCGTAGGTCGCACCGCCCCACGCCTCCACGGAGAGCAGCTCCGGGGTCAGGCGCGAGACGTGCGGCGCGACGGCGAGCAGGTCATAGGTGCGGACCCGGGTCGCGAGCAGCGACTGGTGCGCGTCCCGGAACGTGGTGTCGGTCACCGCGAGGGCCTTCTGGGCGCGCAGCGCGGCGGCGAAGCGGTCCGGACCGAGCGCGAGCAGCCGCTGCCGGCTGCCGTCCGGCACCGGCCCGGCGGTGTCGAGTGTGGGCAGCTTGCTCCGCGGCTCCGCAGAGAGGGGAGGGGGGCCGTTCGGGCGGTTCACGGTCACGTTGCCGATGAAGCCGAGCAGCCGCGTGCCGCGGTCCGCGCTCGCGCGGGCCTGCAGCAGCGTGGGTCGCTCGTCGATGAACGACGTCGACAGGTCGCCGGCCACGAACGAGTCGTCGGCCAGCACGGCCTGCAGGAAGGCGATGTTGGAGTGCACGCCGCGGATCCGGAACTCGGCCAGGGCCCGCCGCGCGCGGCCGACCGCCGCCGGGAAGTCCCGCCCGCGGCACGTCAGCTTCACGAGCATCGAGTCGAAATGCCCGCTGACCTCGGCGCCGGCGCTCGCCGTCCCGCCGTCGAGCCGCACCCCGGCGCCGCCCGGGGACCGGTAGGCGATGATCCGACCGGTGTCGGGCCGGAACCCGTTCGCCGGGTCCTCGGTCGTGATGCGCGCCTGCAGGGCGAAGCCGTTCACCCGGATGGTGTCCTGGGTGAGGCCGAGGTCGGCGAGGGTCTCCCCCGACGCGATGCGCATCTGGGCCGAGACGAGGTCGACGTCGGTGACCTCCTCGGTCACGGTGTGCTCGACCTGGATGCGCGGGTTCATCTCGATGAACACGTGCTGGCCGGCGCGCTCCCCCACCGTGTCGACGAGGAACTCGACCGTGCCCGCGTTCTGGTAGCCGATGCTGCGCGCGAAGGCGACCGCATCGCGGCACAGCGCGGCGCGCAGCTCCGGGTCCAGGTTCGGCGCGGGTGCCACCTCGATGACCTTCTGGTGGCGGCGTTGCAGCGAGCAGTCGCGCTCGAACAGGTGGACCACGTTGCCGGCGCCGTCGGCCAGGATCTGGACCTCGATGTGCCGCGGACGCAGCACCGCACGCTCGAGGAACATGGTGTCGTCGCCGAACGACCCGGCCGCCTCGCGCATCGCTGCCGAGAGCGCCTCGCGCAGGTCCTCGCGCCGCTCGACGCGCCGCATGCCCCGGCCGCCACCACCGGCGACGGCCTTGGCGAAAAGCGGGAACCCGATCTCCTCGGCCGCGGCCTCGAGCTCAGCCAGGTCCGACGACGGTTCGGTGGACGGCAGCACCGGGATCCCCGCGGCGCGCGCGGCAGCGATCGCGAGCACCTTGTTGCCGGCCAGCTCGAGCACCTCCGGCGGCGGCCCGATGAACGTGATGCCGGCCGCCGCGCAGGCCCGCCCGAGGGCCGGGTTCTCCGAGAGGAACCCGTAACCCGGGTAGATCGCGTCCGCCCCGGCGTCCCGAGCGACCCGGATCATCTCGTCGATGTCGAGGTAGGCGCGTACCGGGTGACCCTCCTGCCCGATCGGGTACGACTCGTCGGCCTTGAGGCGGTGCACCGAGTTGCGGTCCTCGTACGGGAAGACGGCGACCGTTCGGGCGCCCAGTTCGTACGCGGCACGGAAGGCCCGGACGGCGATCTCGGATCGGTTCGCGACAAGCACCTTCGAGAACACGTGACACCTTTGTTCGCTTGGTTGGATCGGTGATCATCCCACGACCGCTGCGACGGCGTCTGGGACGCCCACCGCGGCCGGTCGGTCGCCGGTCGCGGGGCAGGCGCGGCGCGCGCCCAGTGACCTGCCGATATGGTAAGCGCGTGCTGGTGCTGGGGGTCTGCAGTCTCAAGGGTGGCGTGGGCAAGACGTCCGTGACTCTCGGGCTCGCTTCGGCTGCCCTGGCGCGGGGAGTCCGCACCCTCGTGATCGACCTCGACCCGCAGGGTGACGCCACGATGGCGCTCGGCGCGGACGGGACCGACCGGCTCGACGTCGCCGCGGTGCTGGACGACCCGCGCGCCTGGGTGGTGCGGCGCGCGATCTCCCCGAGCGCGTGGGCCGACGAGGGGCTCGACGTCATGCGGGGGTCGGCGCGGGCGGCGGCGCACGACGGGCCGTGGTCCGCCGAGGACCTCGGGCGCCTCGTGCTCGCGCTCACCTTCGTGGGCAGCTACGACCTCGTGCTGCTCGACTGCCCGCCGTCGCTCGGCAGCCTGACCCGGGTGGGCCTCGCTGCGTGCGACCGGGCCGTGGTGGTCACCGAGCCGGGGCTGTTCTCCGTGATGGCCGTCGGCCGCGCGATGCGGACGATCGACGAGCTGCGACGCGGACCGGCGCGGGCCCTGCAGCCGCTCGGCGTCGTCGTGAACCGGGTCCGGGGCCGCTCCAGCGAACAGGCGTTCCGGCTTGCCGAGCTGCAGATCCTCTACGGGCCGCTCGTGCTCTCCCCGGTCGTTCCCGAGCGGGAGGCGCTCCAGCAGGCTCAGGGTGCGGCGCGCGGCGTGCACACGTGGCCCGGGGAGTCGGCGGCCGAGCTGGCGGGCATCTTCGATCTGCTGCTCGACCGCGCGCTGCGCGCGCCCCAGATGATCCGGGCACGGGTGAGGCCGAGGCCCGCTGCCTGAGGATCAGCCGGCGGTACGTGCCTGTCGCCGCGCGGCCAGCTCGTCGTTGGCACCGGCCTTCGGCGCGTCGTCGACGCGCTCGGTCGGCATGGCGGCGAGCGTGCCCTCGACCTCGCGCCAGACGCGCCCGACGGCGATGCCGAACACACCCTGCCCGCCCTGGACCAGGTCGAACACCTCGTCGGCCGAGGTGCACTCGTACACCGACGCGCCGTCGGACATCAGGGTGATCTCCGCCAGGTCCTCGACGCCGCGCGTGCGCAGGTGCGAGACAGCGCTGCGGATCTGCTGCAGGGAGACCCCGGTGTCCAGCAGCCGTTTGACGACCTTGAGCACGAGGATGTCGCGGAAGCTGTACAGCCGTTGCGTGCCCGAACCCGTCGCGGGCCGGACCGTCGGTTCGACGAGCCCGGTGCGGGCCCAGTAGTCGAGCTGCCGGTAGGTGATGCCCGCGGCGTGGCACGCCGTCGGGCCCCGATAGCCGGTCGTGGTGTCGAGGTCGGGGAGCTCGTCGCCAAAGAGCATCCCTTGCACGCGCTGCGGGATTCCGCTGGCGGCCTCACGAGTGTCACCGCTGCCGCTCACGCGTCCTCCAATCACCGCTGCACGCATCCGCCGAGGAAGCCGGCGCTCGTCGCCCGGTGGGGTGGGCCCTGTGGGCTCGCGCTACGCCGGGGTGCTTCGGATGTCAGTGGACACGCTAGGCCGCCCCGGAGGGGCAGTCAACGACGCCGCGCCGTCGCGGGCCCGGTGTGTCGCAGTCGTCGTGTCTCACGTTCGACCTGAGACTCAGGGTTCGCGGCTCTGGCCGGGGGTCTGGGGTTCCTGGCCCGTCTCGAAGTCCTCGGGAGTGACCTGGTCGAGAAACTCGCGGAACCGCTCGAGCTCCTTCTCCGCGGGCCCGCTCGAGGCCTCCACGCCGGCGATCGCCACGACCTCGGCCGAGCAGAGCACCGGGCTGCCCGTGCGGACCGCCAGGGCGATCGCGTCCGACGCTCGCGAGTCCACGCGGACACCGGTCGCGAGCACCAGCTCGGCGTGGAAGACGCCGTCCGTGAGGCTGTTGATCTCGACCCGCACCAGCGCGACGCCCAGCGCGGCGAGCACGTCGCGCAGCAGGTCGTGGGTCATGGGCCGGGGCGGGATGATCCCCGCCTGCGCCGACGCGATCGCGCTCGCCTCGTTCGGGCCGATCAGGATCGGCACCAGAAGCTCGGCCGCAGGGTCGAGGAGCAGCACGACGATCTCGTCGTCGAGCCTGTGCTGACGCACCCCGACGACCTCGACCGGGACCAGCTCCTCGTCGTCTCCCATCACACTCTCACGCTACGGCTTCTGAGGCTCGAGCGGACAGTTCGTCAGGGTGCGAGTTCGGCGACACCAGCACGAACGAGCACCGTGTGCAGCTGGCTGCAGAGCTCACCGACCTCTGCGGCGAGCGTTCCGGCGCGGGCCCGCGAGGAGGCGGCGTGCTGGCCGCGCCACGGGGCGACGACCTGGTCAACGAGGTCCACCTGCCGCTCGGCCGCGGTTCGGAAGGCCCTCAGGTGCCGAGCGTCGATGCCGTGCTCGCGCAGGGCGGCCGCCAGCACGACGACGTCCCGCGACCACAGGTCGAAGTGTCCGCGCGGTCCGGGGCGCAGCACGCCCGCCTCGACGAGCTCGGTCACGAGCTGCTCCTCGACGCCGGCCTCGGCGGCCAGGCCGGTCGCGGTCCAGCGCCCGGCGACCGCCGGGGCCGCCCGGACCCCGTCGTGGGTCGCCAGTCGGGCGGCGGCGGGCGCGTCGCCCTCGTCCCCGGCGTCCAGGGCGTCGAGCTGTTCGCCGATCACCTTCAGCGGGAGGTAACGGTCGCGCTGCTGGCGCAGCACGAACCGCAGCCGCTCGACGTCGGCCGGGCTGTACTGCCGGTAGCCGGCGCCGGTCCGCACCGGCTCGACGAGCCCCTGCTCCTCGAGGAAGCGCAGCTTGGAGTTCGTCACGGTCGGGAACTCCGGCTGGAGGGACCCCAACACGTCGGAGATGCGCATCGAGGCGCGCCGGGAGATCCCGCGCGGCCACGGTTCGACGGCGTGTGGTCGCTGCGGACCGGCGGAACCCTCCGCGGCCAGGCCGCCGAGGTCGCGGGCCCTATCGCCGGCGGCGCTCATCGCGCCCCGTCACGTGAGTACCGGCGTGCTGCCAGGTGCTCATCCACGGCTCGCGCTCACTGACCAGTCGTCGGGGCAGGCGTCCCACCGCTCTCGCGACCGGGGCTCGAGTAGAACGTCAGCCGGTACTTTCCGATCTGGACCTCATCGCCTGCCCGCAGCACTGCAGCATCGATCCGCTGGCGGTTGATGTAGGTGCCGTTGAGCGAGCCGATGTCGCGGACGACGAAGTCCTCGCCCTCGCGGACGAACTCCGCGTGCCGTCGCGAGACCGTGACGTCGTCGAGGAAGATGTCCGCGTCGACGCTGCGGCCGGCCACCGTCTTGCTCGCGTCGAGCAGGAAGCGGGCACCTGCGCTCGGGCCGCGCTGCATGATCAGCAGCGCCGAGGTGCGCGGCAGTGCCGCGACCGCGGCCTTCTCCTCGCCGGACAGGCCGGTCGGGGAGGTCACATCGGACTCGGCGTGCTCGGCGAATCCCAGGCTCATCGTGGTGTCGGCGCTGCCACGGGGTGCGATCGGGCGCGGCAGCCCACCGGACCCCGTCGCGCCTTGGTCCGCGCCGATGTCGGGCACGTGCGGGCCGTCCGTCATGTCGCCTCCCGAACTTGATCATGGGGTCGGCATCTGCTGCCGACGTGGGGTCCTGCCCAGCCTATGCGGACCCGGACCCTCGGCGCAGCCCTCATCACTTTTCTGCCGGTACTGGGGTGGCGAACTCGGGTTCGTGGACGGGGCGGGTGGCCGAGACCTCGACGAGGTTGTGCGCCGCGGGCGTTCCGTTGCCGCCGGCGTTGCGCACGGCGGCCATCGCACCGCCCGGAATCTCCAGCGCCGGACCCATCGTGGCCGGGTCGCCGATGACGATCCACCGGTAGGGCGCGGTGAGCGTGATGCCGTCGACCTCGATGCCACCGTCGGTATCCACGAAATAGCTGCTCGCGACCAGGCGGTGGTCGTTGATCTGGATCGCCTCGGCGCCCGCGTTGCGCAGCTCCTCGAGCACGTTGAACAGGGTGAGGGCCGGGATCGACCCGCTCGACTCGGAGATGGTCAGCTCGATCCCGGGACCTTCGGCCGGCAGCCGGCCGGACAGGATCCCGAGCGTCGTCGCCGTCTTGGTCGCGGCGTCGAGCGCCGCCTGCTGCTGGTTGGAGCCGGTCAGGAGCTCCTGGCGGGTGCGCTCGAGAGCGGCGGACTCCCGCTCGAGGTCGGTGGCGCGTTGCGTGGTCTCGTCGAGGATCCGCACGAGGTCGGACTGGCGCAGCACCGAGAGTCCCTCGACGTTGGTCTGGCGCACCTGGACGACGAGCGCGAACCCGAGCAGCCCGCAGAGCAGGGCGGCGAGGAACTGCGCGCGGCTGCGGTGCGGGAGCAGCGCATGCAGAAGTCGGCGGCGTGCCGTCGGCGCGGAGGCGGCCGGCGCGCCCTTGAGCGGCGCCGCCGGATCGGCGCGCGGCGCAGACCCGTTGGGGACACTGTCCGTCGCCGCTTCGCTGCGATGATCTGGTGTCATCATCACGCCTTGAGCAGGTGACGCCGGATCGCCGCGGCGTTCAGGAAGATCCGGATGCACAGGACGACGACGACGCCGGTGGAGAGCTGTGTGCCCACGCCCAGCTGATCGCCCAGGAAGACGATGAGGCCCGCGACGACGACGTTCGAGACGAAAGAGACCAGGAAGACCCGGTCGTCGAAGATCCCGTCCAGCATGGCGCGCGCCCCGCCGAACAGCGCATCCAGGGCCGCCACCACCGCGATGGGGAGATAGGGCTGCAACGACGCCGGCACGGTGGGTTCCAGGACCAGTCCGGCGACGACTCCGATGATCAGGCCGAGCACTGCGATCACGGTGAGTCCCTTTCGCTTGTCGGCCCCGAGGATGCCACATCGCCACCAGGGGCGATCGTCGCGGACCACAACCGGGTTGCCGCGCTTCCAGCCAGGTCGAGCGCGTCCTGACTGGTGATCGCGGTGCCGATCCCGTAGGTGTTCCGCAGCGTCGCGAGGTGCTGACCCGCGGCGGTCTTGGCAAAGTTCGTCGCGAGCGTGTCGGGGTCGCCGATCGCCTCGACGACGTACGGACCCGACAGCGGGATGAGGTCGACCAGGATCGCGCTTCCCGCGCTCCTGATGGCTGTCACGGCCGTCAGCCGGTGCCCGTTGATCGCGATCGCCTCGGCGCCCGAGGCCCACAGGCCGTTCACCGCGATCTGCAGGTCGACGTCCTGGACGCGCTCGTCCGGGTTGGCGCTCTCGGGGCTCTCGCGTGCGGCCGCGGAGTCGTGCAGCGTGATGCGCAGCCCCGTCCCGCGCACCGCGACGGCGCCCGAGTTCACCCCGTCCGCGGCGAGCCGGGCCAACAGGGCCGGGTTCCGGTTGCCGATCGCTGCCGTCTGCAGCTTCGAGATCTCCTGGCTGCTCCGCTCGTTCGCCCTCTGGAGGTTGTCGGCCACCCTGGTCCGCTCGCCGATCTGCCTCTCGAGCAGCGTGCGAGCCTGGGCGACGGCCGGCTCGGGAGCGCGCAGGTCGGCGGCGGCGGACGAGGTCAGCAGCCCGAGCCCGATCGCCAGCGCGAACAGCCAGGCCCGCCGGCGCCGTCCGAGCGGCGGGTCCCCCGCGGCTCGGTGCCGCTCGGTCGCTTCCCGGTAGCTCGGGTCGAGCGGGTTTCGCATCACCTCGTTGAGCAGGTTCATCGAGGCGTCGACGGCTCCCCACACGCCCTGCCCGGGCGGGGAGAGGTGTCCGGAACGAGGTGTCACGCTGCCACCCGGCGGGGCCGGAGCAGGGTGCGCGCCTGCGCGAAGTACAGCAGCGCCGCGAGCCAGTACAGGACGACACCCCACCAGGCGAAGGCCCAGCCGAGGGCCGAGGCGAACGTGCCGACCGGCCCGCTCCACTCGGCGAGCAGCAGGAGGGGGAAGGCATAGAGCAGCGCGAAGGTGCCGGCCTTGCCTGCGAAGTGCACCGGGAGTGGTCCGTAGCCGTG
The DNA here is from genome assembly GCF_036565025.1 of Pengzhenrongella sp. Lineage (NCBI taxonomy): Bacteria > Bacillati > Actinomycetota > Actinomycetes > Micrococcales > Pengzhenrongella > Pengzhenrongella sp. The sequence continues at coordinate 4,100 of NZ_DATCNW010000320.1, read as the reverse complement.
CCGCGCGAGCAGCGGCAGCAGGCACAGCAGCAGCACGTCCCGGCTCACCAGGACGATGACGAGCCACAGCGGCACGACGTCGCGCAGCGAGAGCCCGATGAGGGTCACCAGGATGAACAGCCGGTCCGCCGCGGGGTCCAGGAGCTGCCCGAGCCGCGAGACCTGGTGGAAGCGCCGCGCGATGACTCCGTCGAGCCAGTCGCTCGCCCCGGACACGGCGAGCACGCCGAGCGCCCAGACGTCCTCGCCCTGCACGATCAGCACGGCGAACACCGGGACGAGCGCGAGCCGACCGAAGCTGATCAGGTTGGGGACGGTGAGCACGCGACCGCTGACCAGCTCCTCGCGTGCCACTTCTCCCCCGTCGATGTCTGTCACAGCCAACCTGCTGCCTTGCCGATCTTAATTGTGCCGCGACGTGTTACGCCGCGTTGTGGAGGGTGGGTCTACGGGCGGATCAGGGTCTTGATGGCCCGCCGCTCGTCCATCGCCGCGTACGCCTCGGCGACCGAGCCGAGCGGGAGCGTGAGGTCGAACACGATTCCGGGGTCGATCTCACCGGCGAGGACGTCCGAGAGCAGCCCCGGGAGGTACCGGCGCACCGGCGCGACACCGCCCGCGACGTTGAGGTTCGCACCGAACATCTGCGCGATCGGCAGCTCGGGTCCGCCCGCCGGCACGCCCACGTAGCCGACGAAGCCTCCGGGTCGGGTCGTGTCCAGCGCCTGCTGCATCGACTCCCGCGTGCCCACGCACTCCAGGACGGCGTCGGCCCCGATCCCGCCGAGCAGCTCGAGCACCGCGGCGACTCCTTCGGGGCCACGCTCGGCGACGATGTCGGTCGCACCGAACTTCGTCGCCACGGCCTGGCGGGCAGGGTGCCGGGACATGGCCACGATGCGGTCCGCCCCGAGCCGCCGGGCCGCGAGGACCCCGCACAGGCCGACCGCGCCGTCGCCGACGACCACGACGGTGGAGCCCGTGGTGACGCGCGCGGAGACGGCCGCGTGGTGACCGGTGCCCATGACGTCGGAGAGCGTCAGGAGGCTCGGGATGAGCTCGTCGGCGGGGAAGGTCGGGGTCGCGACGAGGTTGGCGTCGGCGAACGGCGCGCGGACGAGCTCGCCCTGGGCGCCGTCGACGAGCAGGCCCTCGTGGTCCAGCTCGCCCCACATCACGCCGTGCGTGCACGACGTCGGGAAGCCGTTCCGGCAGTGCGGGCAGGTGCCGTCGCCGAGCGCGAACGGCGCGATGACGAAGTCGCCGGGCCGCACGGTGCGGACGTCGGCCCCGACGGCCTCGACGACGCCGACCAGCTCGTGACCGATCCGGCGTGGCTGGGGCGTGTCGCGGATCCCGCGGTAGCCCCAGAGGTCCGATCCGCACACGCACGCGGCAACCACCCGGACGAGGGCGTCGGTCGGACGGTGCAGGACGGGATCGGGGACCTGGTCGAGGCGGATGTCTCTCGGGCCGTGGAGGACTGTGGCACGCATGCCGTCGAGGGTACGTGGCCCGGCGCGCCGCCCTCGTCGGGTGTTCTGTGCTTCGCTGGGGCGGTGACCCACGTGAATGACCCCGAGGTGGTCCACCGCCTGCTCACGACGCCGGGCCGGTGGGCGGTGGTCGGTCTGTCCACGAACCAGAACCGGGCCGCGCACGGCGTCGCCGCGTTCGTCAAGGACGCCCTCGGCATGACCATCGCGGCGATCCACCCCTCCGCGTCGACCGTGCACGACGCCCCGGGCTATGAGCGGCTCACCGACGTCCCCGGCGCGATCGACGTCGTCGATGTCTTCGTGAACTCGACCCGCGCGGGGGATGTGGTCGACCAGGCGATCGCCGTCGGCGCGGGCGCGGTGTGGCTCCAGCTCGGGGTGATCGACGAGGAGGCCGCGGACCGTGCGCGCGCGGCGGGCCTCGAGGTGGTGATGGACGCGTGCCCCGTCATCGAGGCGTCGCGCCTCGGCATCGCGTGACGACCTTCCTGGGGTGATGACCGTCACCCGGCCGCGTGTTCGACCCGGCGCGCAACGCCCGGTAGAGTAACCAACGAATCTGGAGTTCGTCGCGTAATCCCTCGTGTGTCTGTGCCGGTGGTTCGACCACCGTCGATGTGTTCGGGGATGGCGACCATGCGGTCCGCCCCCTGGCACCCGTTACAAGACTCCGCCTATGCGACGGAACAGGTTAATTCCCCCTATGACGATTTCTCACGACTCCATTGCGCCCGTGAACGAGCGCACCGAGGCTGTCACCAGCTTCGATGACCTCGACCTTCCGACGGCGCTCCGCCGTGCGGTCGCGGACCTCGGCTTCACCGAGCCGTCCGCCATCCAGGCGCAGGCCATCCCCCCGCTGCTCGCCGGTCGGGACATCACCGGTGTGGCGCAGACGGGTACCGGCAAGACCGCGGCGTTCGGCCTTCCGCTGCTCGCCTCGATCGACCCGGCCCTCGGTCACGTGCAGGCCCTCGTGCTCGCCCCGACGCGCGAGCTCGCGATGCAGACCGCCGAGGCGATCGAGTCGTTCGCCAAGCACCTGCCCGGCGTCGAGGTCATCGCGATCTACGGCGGCTCGCCGTTCGTCCCCCAGCAGCGCGCGCTCGCCCGCGGCGCACAGATCGTCGTCGGCACCCCCGGCCGCGTGATCGACCACATCGAGCGCGGCACGCTGAAGATGGACGGCGTGCGGTTCCTGGTCCTCGACGAGGGCGACGAGATGCTGCGGATGGGCTTCGCGGAGGACGTCGACAAGATCTTCAGCTTCGCCCCGGCCGAGCGCCAGGTCGCCCTGTTCTCCGCGACCATGCCCGCGGCGATCCGGCGCGTGGCGAGCCAGCACCTCAACCACCCCGTCGAGATCGCGACCTCGCGGCAGTCCTCGACCGTCACCACGGTCAAGCAGTCCTACGCCGTCGTGCCGTTCCGTCACAAGGCGGGCGCGCTGGCCCGCGTGCTCGCGGTGTCCGACGCCGACGCCGCCATCGTGTTCGTCCGTACCCGCGGTGCGGCCGAAGAGGTCGGCAGCGCGCTCGTCGAGCGCGGCATCTCCGCGGCCTACATCAGCGGCGACGTCGCCCAGGGCGAGCGCGAGAAGATCGTCGAGCGCCTGCGCAGCGGCGCCCTGAACGTCCTCGTCGCCACGGACGTCGCGGCGCGCGGGCTCGACGTCGACCGGATCGGCCTCGTCGTGAACTTCGACGCGCCGAGCGAGCCGGAGATCTACGTGCACCGCATCGGCCGGACCGGCCGGGCCGGCCGCACCGGTGAGGCGCTCACGTTCGTCACCCCGAGCGAGCAGCACCGGCTCCGCCAGATCGAGCGCCTCACGCGCACGCCGCTGACCGAGATGGCCCTCCCGTCGCCCGCGGACGTGTCCGCGCACCGCGTCCAGCAGCTGCTGGGCAAGGTCACCGCACGCACCGAGGCCGGTCGCCTCGAGCTGTACCGCGAGTCGGTCGCGGTGTTCCTCGCGCAGAACCCGGACGTCGACATCGAGGACCTTGTCGCCTCGCTCGCCGCGCTCGCCGTCGGCGACGACGGCCCCGCGGCACGCGGCCACGGCGACGACCTCGACGAGGCCCTGAGCCGCGCGCGGCTCAGCCCGGAGCGTCCCGAGCGCGGCGGTCGGGGCGACAGCCGCGGCGAGAACCGCAACGGTCCCCGGGGCGGCGCGAGCTCGCGTCGGGCCGAGGGCGGCACGCGGTACCGCATCGCGGTCGGCAACACCCACGGCGTGCAGGCCGGTGCGATCGTCGGTGCGCTGACGAACGAGGGCGGGCTCACGGGCAAGGACCTCGGCAAGATCGACATCTTCCCGAGCTTCAGCCTCGTGGAGATCGCCGGCAACCTCTCGCAGGAAGCGTTCGACCGCATCTCGCGGGCCCGGGTGGCCGGTCAGCCGCTGCGGATCCGCCTGGACGACGGTCCCGCGCCCCGCACGAGCCACCCGACGACGCGCCCGACCGGCCCCGGCGGAACGGGACCCCGCGAGAACCGCGCCCCGTCCGCGGACCGCAAGGTGCACCACCGCAACGCCTCGTACTGAGCACGCACCCGTGACGAGCGACCTCCGCAGCAGCGGGCCCAGCATTGACG
>NZ_DATCNW010000319.1:0-4209 GCF_036565025.1 Pengzhenrongella sp. | reverse complement strand
GCCACCACGCGTCCGCCCGCCAGCGCCACCGGCCGGATCACGCCGTTCGTCGTCGCGACCCCCCGGTGGGCACCGACGAACGGCTCGCGCGAGACCCAGCCGAGCAGCAGCGGGTCGAACGGACCGAGCAGGCGTGGTCCGGGCAGGGCCGACGGCGGCGTGCGGTCCGTCAGGTCCAGGAGCCCGTCGCCCCGATCCCTGAGGTCGGCGCCGATCGCGCCGACCCCGCGCCGGGCGTCGGCGAGCGTGATGCCGGCCCATTTGGACAGGTCCCGCGCGTCCGCCGGCCCGTGCCCGGCCAGGTACCGGCGGGCCAGCCGGGCCAGGGCCTCCTCCCGGGGGAGGGGTGCCGGGGGCTCGCCGAGCCAGCCCCGCACCTCGACGAACGCGTGCTCGCCGTCGTGCATCGGGCCGCGCAGCACGTGGCCGCGCAGGGATGCGGCGAACAGCACGTGCACGAGTGCCTGCCCGCGGGTCGGCACCCCGGCGGCCTCGAGCCGGGCCTTGAGCTGGGCGCGCGACTGCGGTCCGTCGGCCCGCACGGCGGCGCGGATCACCGCCACCCCGCGATCGGTCTGATCCGGGCTGACACCCTCCTGCCCGAGGCGTCGCGCGTTCGCGGTGACGAGCTGCGGCGTGGTGAGCGCGTGCAGCCACCAGTAGTCCTCGGCCGCGACCAGGTGCAGGGTGCCGCGGTTCAGCCAGGTGATCACCAGGGCCCGGTCGGTCAGGGCGCGGTCGACGTCGTCGGCGGTGAGGCCGGTCGAGCGGGCGCGCACGCTCAGTCGCGCGCCGCGCGCATCCTGACCCTGCACGGCCAGCAGCCGGCGCACGACGTCGACCGGGCTGCGGGCCGGGGGACCGGCGAGCAGCTGGGCGGTCAGGCGCTCGGCGACCACCTGCGTGGACCGGTCGTCGGGCGAGCGGGGCACCATCACAGGGCCACGGTAGGGGCGCTGCATAAACTTCGGGTCATGAAAAAGCCAATGATCGCCGTCGGCGCGCTGGGCGGCACGATCGCGATGCGCCCCGCCGTCGCCGGCCGGCCGGTGTCGCCCGGGATCGGCGCCGAGGAGCTCGTCGCAGCGATCCCCGGCCTGCAGGACGTGGCCGAGATCCGCGCGCACACCGTGTGCAACGTCGGCTCGCCGTCAGTCACCTTCGACCATGTGCTCGAGGCCCTGGACTGGGCCGACGCCGAGGTGGCGCGCGGCGCCACCGGCATCGTGCTCACGCACGGGACGGACACCATGGAGGAGACGGCCTACCTGCTGGACCTGCTGTGGCGGCGACCCGAGCCGCTCATCCTCACCGGCGCGATGCGCTCGGCGGACGAGCCCGGCGCGGACGGTCCCGCCAACCTGCTGGCCGCCGTCGTCGCGGCCACGTCCTCGCGGCTGCGGGGCCTGGGAGTGCTGCTCGTGATGGACCACGCCGTGCACCTCGCGGACCGGGTGACCAAGAGCCATGCGATGAGTGTCTCCACGTTCGCCTCCCCCTGGGGTGCGCCGATCGGCCGGATCGAGGAGGGCAGGGTGCTCCTGGACTACCTCCCCGCCGACCCGCGTCCCGAACCCCTCGACGTGCCGATCTCGCGCGACCACCGCGTCGCCCTGATGGAGGCAACCCTCGGCGGCGACGGCGAGCTGGTGCGCCTCGCGGTCGACGGCGGGTTCGACGGCGTCGTGGTCGCCGGCTCCGGTGCCGGGCACGTCTCGGCACTCGCGGCCGACGTCATCGGCGACGTCGTGCCGCGCGTACCGGTCGTCGTGGCGACCCGCACGGGGGCCGGCCGGACGGCGACGTCGACCTACGGCTACCCGGGCGCCGAGGTCGACCTGCTGGCGCGCGGCGTGATCATGGCCGGGGCGCTGAGCGCCCGCAAGGCCAGGCTGCTGCTGTGGGTCCTGTTGGGCGGTGGTGCGGACCGCGCCCGGATCGCGCGGGAGTTCGCTGTGCGAGGCCGCTCGGGGGCCTGAACGGGCCAGAAGGTCCTGCGCCCAGAGGTGTGACCTCTCCGCGAAGCAGTCGGACCAGCGCTCCCGATTCAGCGGCCCGTGCTCACCGACTTGCCAGGCGGTTGCGCTTGACATCCACTGCCCACCCCTGCCACCGTGTCTCGCGAACCCAAAGAGGTCCAACCTATTAGCGACGAGGCTTAGTGATGGCTGAACCGGCCGGGTCCGGCGGCACCGCCTCCCAGACCGCTCTCGCGCTGATTCGCGACCGAATCTCCAGCGGCCAGTTTCCCGCGAACTCGCGGTTGCCGCGGGAGATCGAGCTGGCCGTCGAGCTCGGGGTCTCGCGCAGCGCGCTCCGTGAGGCGATCCGGGCGCTCGAGCTGGTCGGGGTGCTCGCGAGCAAGCACGGCTCCGGCACCTACGTCACCTCCCTGCGGCCACGGGACCTGATGCGAGGGCTCGACTTCATCAACCCGTTCCTCGCGGTGGACTCCGCCGTCGAGCTGGTCGAGTTCCGCCGGGTCGTCGAGCCCGCCGCCTGCGCGCTGGCCACCGAACGTGCGACGGCGGACGAGAAGACCGCGATCCGGGCCCTCTTCGAGACGATGGAGGAGACGACGGACCCGGCGCAGTACGCCCGCCTGGACTCCGAGTTCCATCAGGCGATCCTGGGTGTGAGCGGCAACTCGATCCTGATCGCGGTGAGCCAGGCGCTCACCTACGGCAGCGCGTCGCGCACGATGTGGCGGGTCGTGACCCAGGACGCCATCCCCGAGCGGACGCGACGCGAGCACGAGGCCCTGGTCCTCGCTATCGAGACCGGCGACCGCGACCTCGCGCTGGCCACCGCGCACGCGCACATCGCCGCGGCACAGGCCGTCATCGGGCAGGCCTCCCCACCGACCACACCCCCCGAACCACGACCCGTACCTGCGACCTAGGAGACTCCCGATGGAACACACCTGGCGGTGGTTCGGCCCGGCCGACCCGATCACGTTGGCCGACATCAAGCAGACCGGCGCGACGGGGATCGTGACGGCGCTGCACGAGCTCCCGAACGGGGTGGCGTGGCCCACGGAGCTGATCGCCGAGCGCAAGAAGCTCATCGAGGCGTCCGGGCTCACCTGGTCCGTCGTCGAGAGCGTGCCGGTGCACGAGGACATCAAGCGTGGTGGCGCGCGCCGCGACGAGTGGATCGCGGCGTACTGCGAGTCCCTGCGCAACCTCGCCGCGAACGGGATCGACGTCGTCTGCTACAACTTCATGCCGATCCTGGACTGGACGCGCACCGACCTGCGTTTCGTCCTGCCCGACGGCGGCTGGGCGCTGCGGTTCGACCAGGACGCGTTCGCGGCGTTCGACCTGTTCATCCTGGCCCGCCCGGGCGCCGAGGCGGAGTACGACGACGCGGGGATCGCCCGAGCCCGCCAGTATTACGACAACCTGTCGCAAGCCGGTCGGGACCTGCTGGCGGCGAACATCATCGCGGGGCTGCCGGGGTCGGAGGAGCGGTACACCCTCGAGTCACTGCGCGCGATGCTCGCGACCTACGCGGACATCGACGCGGCCGCGCTGCGGGAGAACCTCGGGTACTTCCTGCGCGCGATCACCCCGGTCGCCCACGAGGTCGGCCTGCGGATGGCGATCCACCCCGACGACCCGCCGCGCCCGCTGCTGGGGCTGCCGCGCGTGGTGTCCACCCAGGCCGACGCGCAATGGCTGCTCGACGCCGCGCCGAGCGTCGCCAACGGACTGACGTTCTGCACGGGCTCCTACGGGGTGCGCGCCGACAACGACCTGGTCGCGATGGCGACCGCGTTCGCGTCGCGGATCTACTTCGCGCACCTGCGGTCCACGGTGCGCGAGGAGGCCCCGGCGAGCTTCCACGAGGGGCCGCACGTCGGCGGCGACGTCGACATGGTCGCCGTGATCGCGGCGCTGGTGACGGAGGAACGCCGTCGGGAGCGCGACGGCGGGCCGCGGATCCCGCTGCGCCCCGACCACGGCCACCAGCTCCTGGACGACCAGCACCGCGAGTCCAACCCCGGCTACTCCCTGATCGGCCGCCTCAAGGGCCTCGCCGAGCTCCGCGGCGTCGAGGCAGCCGTCCGCTCCCTCCTCCCATAACCCGCCCCTCCCCCCGACGTGTCAGCCCCAGCGCGCCCCATACCCCGCGCTACCGCTGACAACTTTCCGGGCAGTCCGAGTGTCAGCCCGAGCGCGCACCAGGGACCGCGCTCGGGCTGAC
>NZ_DATCNW010000318.1:0-9313 GCF_036565025.1 Pengzhenrongella sp. | reverse complement strand
CGCCCGCCACGACGACGCCGACCACCAAGCTGACCATCATCTGGGTCAGGGCCGCGACGCCTGACCGCGTGCGCGGCACGCCGTACTCCTTGCTCAGTTCGGCCTGGGCGACGATCGGCCAGAGGCTGCCCGGGATGTACTTGCCGAGCTGCCCCAGGAAGTAGACCCGCGCCGCCGCGACGATCGGCAGCCGGGAGCCCATCCCGGTCAGCACCGCGCGCCACGACAGCATGGCGGCGAACAGCCCCACCAGCACCGCGACGAGCGCACCGCCGACGGCGGCGGGGTCGAGCCGCGCGATCCCGTCGCTGATCCCGGCCCAGTTCTGCACGACTATGGCCGTCATCCCGGCGAGCACGAGGATGAGCGCGACTGGTTTCAGGAACCGGCGGACGAGGGCTTTGAGGCGTGGAGACACCCAGGGATCGTAGCCGCGAATGGGTCGGTCCCTGCTTCGGCGGTAGGCTGCCGCAGCGTGCCTGGAACTCTTTTCATCACCCGGAAATACCCGCCGTCCGTCGGCGGGATGGAGACGCTGGCGGCCGATGTCTGGGCCACCCTGGGGGCGGATCCCGACGCCGGCGCCCGACTGATCGCGCACGGCGGGACGAACCGCTGGCTGCCGCTGTGGTTCCCGGGTGCCGTGCTGCGCACGATCTGGCTGGTCCTGCGCGGCAAGGTCGACATCGTCCTCACCGGCGACGTGGCCACGTACCTGTTGCTCGCGCCCCTGCTGCGGGCGCTGCGCGTCCGGCACGCGACCATGGCCATGGGCAAGGACATCGTCTGGTCGAGCCCCTCGTACCAGCGCGCCGTGCGCGCCGGGATCGGCAAGGCCCCCCTGGTGCTCGCCATCAGCTCCGCGACCGCCGAGGTGGCCATCAGCCACGGGGCGGTCCGCGAGCGGGTCCGGGTGGTGCGCCTGGGCGTGCAGGACCCGCACGTCTCGGAGGCCGACCGGCGCGAGGCGCGGGCCGGGCTCCGCGAGCGGTTCTCGATCCATTCGAGTGACGTCACGCTGCTCACCCTCGGCCGGCTCGTGAAGCGCAAGGGCGTCGAGTGGTTCATCCGTGAGGTCCTGCCGAAGGTGCCCGACGGCGTCGTCTACCTCGTCGCCGGCGGCGGCGAGGACGGCGCGCGGATCGACGCCGCGGTGGCCGCCCTGCCCGACCCGTCCCGGGTGCGGGTGCTGGGGGCCGTGTCGAGCGAGGACCGCGAGCTGCTGATGCGCGGCGCGGACCTGTTCATCCAGCCGAACGTCCCCGTGGCCGGCGACATGGAGGGGTTCGGCCTGGTCGCGGTCGAGGCTGCCCTGCGCGGTGCGCTTGTCGTCGCCGCGGACCTGGAGGGACTCCGGGACGCCGTCGACGACGGCTCGACCGGCTACCTCGTCCCGCCCGAGGACTCCGAGGCGTGGGCCGCTCAGATCCAGACGCTGCTCGACGACGGTCCCCTGCGGGACCAGACGGCCCGGGCGTTCTCCGACGCCGCACGGGTGCGGTACTCCACGGTGACCATGGGGCGCGAGCTGCGCCGCCTGCTGGCGCTCGAGTCGGCCGCCCGGTGAGGCGCAGGGTGCCGGGGCGGGTCTTCGTCGACGCCACCGCGATCCCCGCCGAGCGCGGCGGCGTCGGGCGCTACGTCGACGACCTGCTGCCTGCCCTCGCCGCCCAGGGCGTCGACCTCGTCGTCGGCTGCCAGGCGCGGGACGGCGCCGCGTTCGCCGAGCTGCTGCCCGGGGCGGAGATCATCCCGGCACCGGCCGCCATCGAACGCCGGCCGGTGCGGATGGCCTGGGAGCAGTCGATCCTGCCGCTGCTCGTGCGCTCGACGCGGTCGGCCGTGCTGCACAGCCCGCACTACACGATGCCGCGGTTCGCGGGCGTCCCGGTCGTGGTGACGCTGCACGACGCGACCTTCTTCAGTCACCCCGAGCTGCACACGCCGCTCAAGGCGCGGTTCTTCCGATCCGCGATCCGCACCGCGGTGCACCGGGCGGACGCGCTGGTGGTGCCCTCGGGCGCGACCGGAGCCGAGGTCCGCCGCTTCGTGGGCGGGCGCGACGAGCTGTTCCACGTCGCCTTCCACGGGGTCGACTCCGCGGTCTTCCACGCGGTCGACGCCGCCGAGCAGGAACGGGTCCGGGCGACCCTGGGCCTGACGGGGCGCGAGTACGTCGCCTTCCTCGGCACCCTCGAGCCGCGCAAGAACGTGCCCGCCCTGATCCGCGGCTGGGCCCGGGCGGTCGCCGACCAGGCCGATCCGCCGGCCCTGGTGCTCGCGGGCGGCCGGGGCTGGGACGAGGCCGTGGACCCGGCGATCGCGGCCGTGCCGCCGGGCCTGACGGTGCTGCGGCCCGGCTACCTGCCGCTCGCGGACCTGCCGGGATTCCTGTCGGGGGCCAGGGTGCTCGCCTACCCGAGCCTCGGCGAGGGCTTCGGGCTTCCCGTGCTCGAGGCGATGGCCTGCGGGGCCGCCGTGCTGACCACGCGCGAGCTGTCGCTGACCGAGGTCGGCGGGGACGCCGTCGCGTACTGCGACACGGACGACGCCTCGATCGGGGACGAGCTCCGCGCCCTGCTCGCCGACGACGCCCGCCGTGCCGAGCTCTCCGCGGCCGCGATCGAGCGCGCCGCCGAGTTCACCTGGGAAGCCGCCGCCACCGTGCACATCGAGGCGTTCGAAGCCGCCCAGCGCCGCGCCTGAGCGGACCCGGGCGGGCCCCGGAATCGCTCGCCGGTCGCCGGCGCGGGGTTCAGCGCCGGCCGCCGCCGCTCGCGGCTCAGTGCATCGCTCAATGCAGCCGATGAGCGCCAGAGGTGCACGTTCGATGCATTGAGCCCTGCACTGAGCCACCGATCGAGCCGTGTCGCCGCACCGCGCTCGCCGTGGCCGTCGCCGTCGTCAGAATCCTGGGTGTATGGCTGGGTGTATTGGATGAGCACCAGGGGTGCACGTTCGATACACCCAGCCATCCACCCAGCGTTCGCTACGGGTCCGGCTCAGCGGGGCAGGGACGCGACGTACGCGGCGACGTCGTCGAACTTCGGCAGCAGGTTGGTCGCGAGCGCGTCGGCCAGGGTGGGGGCGGCGAGGTCCTTGGTCGAGAGCTGGGGGGCCAGCGGGCGGCCGTCCCGCGCCGTCGTCGGCCAGGCGATCGCGACCTGCGGGTCGAGCGGGTGGATGCCGTGCTCGTGGCCGGGGGAGTAGCCCGCGGAGCACAGGTACTGCACGGTCGAGTCGTCCTCGAGGGACATGAAGGCGTGGCCCAGGCCCTCCCCGACGTAGATCGAGCGGCGGTCGACGTCGTCGAGCAGCACGGAGTCCCACTGGCCGAAGGTCGGCGAGCCGACCCGGATGTCGACGACGACGTCGAGCACGGCACCCTTCGCGCAGGTGACGTACTTGGCCTGGCCGGGCGGCACGTCGGCGAAGTGGATGCCGCGCAGGACCCCGGCCGCGGAGACCGAGCAGTTGGCCTGCCGGAGGTCGAACCGGTGCCCGAGCGCCGCGGCGAACGGGTCGCCCTGGAAGTACTCGAGGAACACCCCGCGGGGGTCACCGTGCTGGATCGGGGTGATCTCCCACGCGCCGGGGACCTTGAGCTCGCGGTATGTCATGGGGGCCTCTCAGATCGCGGACGGGCCGGGTCAGCCTAGCGGCGCACCTAGACTGACCCGGGTTCGCGAACGGGCGGCCGGTACACGGACGAGCGGGGAGACTTCAGTGCGTTGGTTGGTCGTGGGTGCGAACGGGATGCTCGGTCAGGACCTCGTGGCGACCCTGCGCGAGCGCGGTGCGGACGTGCGGACGTCCGCCTCCGGCGAGCTCGACATCACCGATGCGCCGGCGTGCCTCGCATTCGTCCGCGACGTCGACGTGGTGGTGAACTGCGCCGCGTACACCGCGGTCGACGACGCCGAGTCCCACGAGCCGGCGGCCTTCGCGGTCAACGCCGTGGGCGCCGCGAACCTCGCCCGGGCCGCGCACGCGGCGGGCGCGCGCATCGTGCAGATCTCGACCGACTACGTGTTCGACGGCGCCGCGACGACGCCCTACCCCGAGGACGGCGCCCTCGCCCCGCGATCGGCGTACGGGCGCACCAAGGGCGCGGGGGAGTGGGCCGTGCGGGCTGAGTGCCCCGACCACCTCGTGGTGCGCACGGCCTGGCTGTACGGCGCCGGCGGCCCGTGCTTCCCCAAGACCATCGCGCGGGTCGCCGCCGAGCGCGGCGGGCTCGACGTGGTCGACGACCAGCTCGGGCAGCCGACCTGGACCGTCGACCTGGCCGACCTGATCGTGCGGCTCGTGCTCGCCGGTGTCACCAGCGGGACCTACCACGGCACGTCGTCGGGCCAGGCCTCGTGGCTCGGCTTCGCGCGCGAGGTCGTGGCCGCGGCGGGCCTGGACCCGCAGATCGTCCGCCCGACGACGAGTGACAAGTTCGTCCGGCCGGCGCCGCGCCCCGCGTACTCGGTCCTCGGGCACGACGCGCTGGTCGACGCCGGCGTGGCCCCGATCGGCGACTGGGCGCAGCGATGGGCGCAGGCGTCCGGCGCGGTGCTCGGCGCACGCGTCTGACCCGCTGCCCCACCCGGACGCCGCCACGATGAGGGACGCGCACCACCATGCCTGAAACCACGACCGTCACGACCGCGCCGACCGGCTCGGCAGCCGCCGACGACCAGGCAGGATCCTCGACGTCCGGCGGTCTGCGCCGCTCGATGGGGCCCCGGCACCTGATCATGATCGCGATGGGCGGGGTGATCGGCTCGGGGCTGTTCCTCAGCTCCGGGTACACCATCCAGCAGGCCGGACCCCTCGGCGCCGTGCTGGCCTACCTGGTCGGCGCGCTCGTGGTCTACCTCGTCATGGCCTGCCTGGGCGAGCTCGCGCTCGCCTACCCGGTGGCCGGGGCGTTCCACATCTACGCCACGCGCGCCATCGGCCCGGCCACCGGGTTCACCACGGCCTGGCTCTACTGGCTGTGCTGGGCCGTGGCGCTCGGCTCGGAGTTCACCGCGAGCGGCCTGCTCATGCAGCGCTGGTTCCCCGGGGTCGCGGTGTGGGTCTGGTGCCTGGTGTTCGCGGTGCTCGTCTTCGCGTTCAATGCCTTCTCGACCCGGGTGTTCGGCGAGACCGAGTTCTGGCTGTCCCTGGTGAAGGTGTCGGCCATCGTGGCGCTGATCGTGCTGGGCGGGGCCGCGCTGCTCGGCTTCCGGCCGCTGAGCGCCGACGCACGCCCCCCGCTGATGCTGACCAACTTCGCCACCGACGGCGGGCTGCTGCCGCACGGCTTCGGCGGGGTGCTGATCACCACCCTGGCGGTGTTCTACGCGTTCTCGGGCTCGGAGCTCATCGGGGTCGCCGCGGGTGAGACGAGGGACCCGGAGCGCGCCATCCCCAAGGCCCTGCGCGCCACCGTGCTCCGGTTGCTGATCTTCTTCGTCGGCGCCATCACGGTCATCGCCGCCACCGTCCCCTACGCCACGGTCGGCCTGGACCAGAGCCCGTTCGTGACCGTGTTCGCCAGTTTGGGCATCCCCTACGCCGCCGACGTGATGAACTTCGTGATCATCACCGCGCTGCTCTCCGCGGGCAACAGCGGCCTGTTCGCGTGCGCGCGGATGCTCTTCTCGTTGGCCGACGAGGGCCAGGCGCCGCAGGTCTTCCGGCGCGTGACGAGCAGGGGCGTCCCGCTCGTCGCGGTCAGCGTGAGCATGATCGGCGGTCTCGCCTCGTTGCTGTGCAGCGTCGTGGCACCGGAGTCGGTGTACCTCGTGCTGGTCTCGATCGCCGGGTTCGCGGTCGTCGGGGTCTGGATGTCGATCTCCGCGTCGCACTTCTTCCACCGCCGGGCCTTCGTGCGCGACGGCGGCGACGTCGCCGCGCTCAGCTACCGGGCCCCGCTCTATCCGCTCGTCCCGCTGCTGGCCTTCGGGCTGTGCCTCGCGTCCGTCGTCGGGCTCGCCTTCGACCCGAACCAGGTCGCCGCGCTCTACTTCGGCATCCCGTTCGTGGCGCTGTGCTACCTCTACTTCCACCTCCGGCACAGGAAAGCGGCGATCGTCTAGGCTCTGTCGCGACCCGAGGCGTCCGGCCGATCGGATCCTTCCATTCGATTGAGCGGACCACAGTGGCGGACGATCGGCGGCCCATCGAGAGCCGAGTTTCCACGGTCAGCGGTGCCGTCGGTGAAGCGGTGTTCGGGGTTCCCCTCGCCGGGGCCATCTGCTGGCTCACGTTCAGCGGGCGCACGTTCGCGATCCTCGCCGTCGTCCTGGTGGCCGGCGCCGTCGTGTGGCCCGCGCTGCTTGCACCCCTGCTGACGTACCGCGTGGACGCCGACGGCGTCATCCACGAGATTCGACGGCGCAGTTCCGCTCAGTTCCGGGTCAAGGAGATCACGTCCATCTCCTATGACTGGGTTCCGTACAGCGATGCCTGCCTCGATATTCGGACTCCCGACGGAGTGATCATCGTTCCCCTCAACGACGAGTCGCAGGACTTCCGGTTCGAGGTCGGCCGACAGTTCCGCGAGCTCTACCCGGGTCGGATGTTCGCAGACCAGCGGGCCATGCGAGCGCTCGGCATCAACCTGCACTAGCTCGTTCCTGCGGGAACGTCCCCGCCGGCGGACGTGGAGCAATGACCGCCCAACTATCGAAGCTCGCCGCCTACGCGGTCTGCCTGCGAGAAAGGCGGATTCTGCTCGCCCGCTACGTCCCGCCGGGCGGTGCCCAGCGGTACTGGACCCTTCCGGGCGGGAAGGTCGAGCATGCCGAGGCCCCCTACGGCGCGGTGGTCCGGGAGGTCGCCGAGGAGACGGGATACCGGGTCGAGGTCGAGCGGCTGCGGGGCGTGGATTCCCGTCGCGGACGTGCCGGGGATCGAGCGTTCGGTGATCGTCGACGTCGGCCTGGGGTTGGCGCGCGTGCTTCCGCTCAACGCACCGGTGACGGTTCGTCGTCGTGGGCGATGTGCGCGAGCTGGCGCCAGATGAGCACGACGAAGCAGGCCGAGCCGACGAACGCGAACCAGAACGGTGCCGTTACTCCCCAGCGCTCGGCCAGCAGTCCGCCGATGCCGGAGCCGAGGACCAGCCCGCCGAACACCCCGACGAGGTTCACGCTGCCGACCCGGCCCTGCAGCGCGGAGGGCACGGCGCGCTGGCGGACCGTGATCGACGTCGTCCCCCAGACGAAGGCGTGCGCGCCGAAGACGACGAAGGTCGCCATCGCGACCCAGGGGCGGGTGGTGAGCGCGAGGGAGAGATGGGTGAGCGTCTCGATGATGAGGCCGATGCGCATCAGGTTGCCGAGGCTGACGTGCCGGGTGATCCAGCCGTAGCACGACGTGCCGACCAGGCCGCCGACCGCGCTGGCGGTCGTCAGCAGTCCGAACCCGATCTCGCCCATGCCGAGCCGCCTCGTCGCGTAGAGGACGAGAACCGACCAGGCCGCCCCGAACGTGATGTTGAAGGTGAAGATGGTCAGGATGAGCGTGCGGACCGCGGCATGGTGGCGCACCCAGCGGAAGCCCTCGGCGATGTCCGCTCGGACGTGGCGACGGCGCTCGGGCGCGCGACCGTGCGGGGGCAGCACGATCCGGGACACCAGCAGGGCTCCGGCCGCCACGACGACGGTCTGGGTCGCGAACGGGAAGACCGCACCCAGGGCGAACAGCGCGGCTCCGATCGGCGGTCCGGCCAGCTGGTTCAGCGTGAGGAATCCGGTCTGGAGCCGTGAGTTGCCGGCGGCGAGGTCGTCGCGCGCGACAAGCATCGGGAGCAGGGTCTGGGACGTGCTGTCAGCGAACACCTCGGCAGTCCCGACCAGGAACAGGGCGGTGAGGACCACGCTGATCGTCACCCGGCCGGTGAGGACGGTGACCGTGAGCAGAGCGAGCACACTGGCCCGGAGCAGGTCGACCGTCACCACCAGGATCCTGCGGTCGAGCCGGTCCGCCAGAGCGCCGGCGGAGAGTCCGAACAGGAGGGGCGGTAGCCACTGCAGGGTCGCAGCCAGGGCCACGAGGCGGGCGTCGTGCGTGAGGGAAGCGACCAGGAGCGGCCCGGCCGCGAGGGCGATGCCGTCGCCGAGGTTGCTGATCCACGACGATGCGAGAAGCCATCGGAAGCCGACGCCCAGCCGGGCGGGCGCCACGGCCTCCACGAATCGGCTCACAACGCACAGATGCTAACGGCTGCCGAGCCCGCATCCGCGCCCGGCACGGCCGGCAGTGGTGGCACCTAGGGTGGGCGCCATGACACCCGGCTCACCCCTCGGCCGCCGCACCGTCCTGACGGGAGGAGCCGTCCTGCTCGGCGCCGCCGCTCTCGGCGCCGCGGGTGTCGCGACGGACGTGCTGCCCGGCTCGGCGAGCGTGCGGCGCCGTCTCGGGTGGGACGGGCCGGACGGTGTGGTGCCGGACGTCCCCGGCGGCGTCGTGCGGATCCGCGACGTGGCATCGGCGGCCCGCGGGACCCACGTGAACCTGGCCACGATCGTGCCCGAGGGCGTCGACCCGGCGGGTCTGCCGGTGCTTCTCGCGCTGCACGGGCGGGGTGCGAACGCCCGGACCCTCGTCGACCTGGGCCTGCCCGAGTTTCTCACCGCCGCGGTGCGCGCCGGAACGGAACCCTTCGCCGTCGCGGCGGTGGACGGGGGCGCGCGCTACTGGCACCGCGTCGGGGGTGACGATCCCCAGGCCATGTTGCGCGACGAGGTTCCAGGGTGGCTCGCGCAGGACGGGCTCGGCCCCGTCTTCGGCGCGCTCGGCATCTCGATGGGCGGCTTCGGCGCGCTGCTCTGGGCCCGGGATGCCGTCGCTGCGCCGGCCGCGATCCTCACCCTGAGCCCGGCGCTCTTCCGCAGCTGGGGCGAGGCGAAGGCACGAAAGGTCTTTGTCGACGAGGCCGACTGGGCCGACGGTGAACCCCTGCGCCACCTGGACGCGATCGACGGCTCGACTCTCGGCGTGTGGTGCGGCACCGAGGACCCCTTCGTGACCGCGGCCCGCGAGCTCGCCGCGGGGGCCGGCGCGGCGAGTGCGTCCTTCGACGCGGGCGCGCACACGCAGGGGTACTGGCGAAGGGTCCTACCGGACGCGTTCAGGTTCGCGGGTGCGAGGCTGCCGAGCTGAGGCGACGACCATGCGTCCGGGCAACCGGCGCTAGCGGGACCTTCCTGGCTAGCTGGATCGTGAGTGGTCCCGGCTGAGCGTTCGGTGGGTCATTTGGGTGCGTTGACCTGGGGAGATGTTCGGTTTGGGGCTTGACTTCGTCGACCGAACAGTGTATTACCCATATATG
>NZ_DATCNW010000317.1:0-23417 GCF_036565025.1 Pengzhenrongella sp. | reverse complement strand
GCTCACGGGCGACGTCGCGGCGGAGGTCGCCGCGCCGAAGGGCAAGCCCGGCCGGGAGCTCCAGGCGCACGGCAGCGGCGACCTGCCGCAGACCCTCATGGGGGCCTGCACCGCCCCGGCGGTCAGGCGGTCAGCGCCTCGAGCACTCCCGGACCGTACTTCTCGAGCTTGGCCACCCCGACGCCGCTGACGGTGCCGAGCTCGTCCAGCGAGGCCGGCACGCGCGTCGCAATCTCGCGCAGGGTCGCGTCGTGGAACACGACGTACGCCGGCACGCCCTGCTCCTTCGCCGTGGCCCCGCGCCAGGTGCGCAGCCGTTCGAACACGGCTGTCGCGGACGCGTCGAGGTCCGCGGCGGCCGCCGCGCCCTTCGACGCCCGGGTCGCCCGCGCGGCGCGAGCCGGCTTCGGGGCCTCGCGGCGCAGCAGCACCGAGCGGTCGCCGCGGAGCACCGCGGAGCTGGTGTCCGTGAGCTGCAGGGTGCCGTACCCCTCGGCGTCGACCCCGAGCAGCCCCTGGGCAAGCAGCTGGCGCACGACGCCGCGCCACTCGGTGTCCGCGAGGTCGGTGCCGATCCCGAAGACGGTCAGGGTCGAGTGACCGAGCTGGTTGACCCGCGGCGTGAGCTTGCCGAGCAGGATGTCCACGAGGTGCCCGGCACCGTAGCGCTGTCCGTGCTCGCGTTCGAGGCGGGTCACCGCGGAGAGCAGCTTCTGCGCGGGGATCGTGCCGTCCCAGGTCTCGGGCGGGGCGAGGCAGGTGTCGCAGTTGCCGCACGGGGTGCTGGCCTGGCCGAAGTACGCCAGCACCTGCACGCGCCGGCACTCGACCGTCTCGCAGAGCGCGAGCATCGCGTCCAGGTGCGCGCTCAGGCGGCGCCGGTGAGCGGCGTCGCCGTCGGACGTGTCGATCATCCGGCGCTGCTGCACGACGTCCTGGAGCCCGTACGCGAGCCAGGCCGTCGACGGCAGGCCGTCGCGCCCGGCACGACCCGTCTCCTGGTAGTACCCCTCGACCGACTTGGGCAGGTCCAGGTGCGCCACGAACCGCACGTCTGGCTTGTCGATACCCATCCCGAACGCGATGGTGGCGACCATCACGAGCCCGTCCTCGCGCAGGAAGCGGGCCTGGTTCGCGGCGCGCACCCGGGCGTCGAGGCCCGCGTGGTACGCCAGCGCCGGGATCCCGTGCTCGACGAGGTGCTGGGCGGTCTTCTCGACCGAGGCGCGCGACAGGCAGTAGACGATGCCCGCGTCGCCGGGGTGCTCGGCGCGCAGCAGGTCGAGCAGCTGGGTCTTGGGGCTGTTCTTCGGCACGATGCGGTACTGGATGTTCGGCCGGTCGAAGCTCGCGACGAAGTGCCGGGCGTCGCCGAGCTGCAGGCGCTTGGCGATCTCGGCGTGCGTCGCGCCGGTCGCGGTCGCGGTCAGCGCGATGCGCGGGACCGCGGGCCACCGCTCGTGCAGGATCGACAGCTGGAGGTAGTCCGGCCGGAAGTCGTGGCCCCACTGCGACACGCAGTGCGCCTCGTCGATCGCGAACAGGGCGATCTCACCCCGGTCGAGCAGGTCGAGCGTGCCCTGGACGCGCAGCCGTTCCGGCGCGAGGTAGAGCAGGTCCAGCTCTCCCGAGACGAACGCCTGCTCCACGCGCCGGCGCGCGCCCGAGTCCTGGGTCGAGTTGAGGAAGCCCGCGCGCACGCCGAGCGCGGACAGCGCGTCGACCTGGTCCTGCATGAGAGCGATCAGCGGGGAGACGACGACCCCGGTGCCCGGGCGCACGAGCGCGGGGATCTGGTAGCACAGCGACTTGCCGCCACCGGTGGGCATGAGCACGAGCGCGTCGCCGCCCGCCACGACTGTCTCGATGATCTCGGCCTGGTCGCCACGGAACGCGTCGTACCCGAACACGCGGCTCAGCACGGCGAGCGCGTCCGGGGCGGGGCCGAGCTCCGGCCGCGGGGCCTGCGCCGGGTGCGCTGCGGCGACCGGACGCGGTGCAGCGACCGGACGCGGCGGCGAGGTGCGGGCCGCGGCGACCGGCTGGAACCGGGAGCGCGGGGCGTCGTCGGGCGCAGGCCCGGTCTCCTGCGGGCCCTCGTACGAGGGGTCGTAGGGCGGTTCGTCGTCGAACGGCAGGTTCTCGTCGTCAGCCAACCACCCCGAAGTCACGCCCCCACCCTACGATCTGCCACCGACCCCCCGGCCCAGCGCTGCGCGTTCGTGGGTGCGACGGCGCACACTTGTTCTCAGGTCACGCACAGGCTCCGTCGACAGGATGGGGCCGGACCGAGGCAGCAGCGACGGAGCGGAACGGGCAGATGATGAGCGCACGGATGGTCGCGGACGTCGGGCGCCCCGGGGCGGGTCCGTGTTGAACGGGCTCGCCGACTGGCTGCTCGCCGTCCCCGCGCCCGCCGCCTACGCGGCCATCGCGCTGCTGGTGTTCTCCGAGGCCGCCATCTTCGTCGGGTTCGTGCTGCCGGGGGAGACCGCGGTCATCCTCGGCGGTGTCCTCGCCGAGACCGGGCGGCTGTCGCTGTCGATGGTGATCGTGATCGTCGTGGTGGCCGCGATCCTGGGCGACTCGGTCGGCTTCGAGGTCGGGCGGCACCTCGGTCCGCGCGTGCTCCGGTCGCGGATCCTGCGCCGTCACGAGGTGCGGGTCGCCCGCGCCCAGGGCTTCCTGCGTGAGCGTGGCGGGTGGGCGGTGTTCCTCGGCCGGTTCACCGCGTTCCTGCGTGCGGTGATGCCCGCGCTCGCGGGCACGAGCCGGATGCCGTACCCCCGGTTCCTGGCGTTCAACGCCGCGGGCGGGCTGGCCTGGGGCACGGGCTTCGTGCTGGTGGGCTACTTCGCGGGCCAGTCCTACGGGGCGGTCGAGAAGGCGCTCGGGCGGGGCAGCGGCGTCCTCGCACTGGTCGCAGCCGCCGCCGCGCTGCTCTGGTGGCACCGTCGCCGAAAGGTCACCCCGATCCTGCAGGAGAGCGTCGACGACGCGAGCCAGAGCTGACCCGTTCGAAGATCGTCGTCCCTCTCGCGCGACGGCGGCGCGAAGTGGACGTAGCGTCGTGGCATGAGCCTCGCGATCCCTGCCCTACCATGAACCGCACCTGGTCGCGGTGGGTGCCCGCCGCCGTCGTGCCGGCCGTCGTCGCCGTGTACGCGCTGGCGGGGCCCGCGTTCGCGGGTGCGGTCGACCTGCCCACCAAGACTCCGGAGCAGGTCCTCCAGCTGATCGGGCAGAGCCACGTGCAGGCGCTCTCCGGGACGCTCGAGCAGACCTCGCACCTGGGCCTGCCGGAGCTGCCCACCGGCGGACCGGCCGGCTCCGGCGGAGCGGCGGCGGCCCTCGACCTGCTCACCCGCACGCACACCGCGCGGGTCTACCTCGACGGCCCGACCAACGCGCGCGTGCAGGTGCTGGACTCCCTCGCCGAGCGCGACGTCGTGCGGCACGGCACCGACGTGTGGTTCTTCAGCTCGCAGACCGACACCGCGACCCACCTCACCCTCCCGGCCGGGGCCGCCGAGAAGGCCGGCCCGACGACGCCGCCCGACATGCCGACGCCCGCGCAGCTGGCTCACCACTTCGTGACGGCGATCGGGCCGAGCACCCGGGTCAGCGTCGAGAAGGACGTCACCGTGGCCGGCCGCGCCGCCTACCAGCTGGTGCTCGCGCCGCGCGCCGCCGGCACCCTGATCGGCTCGGTGTCGATCGCGGTCGACTCCCGGAGCGGGCTGCCGCTGCGCGTCACGGTGTCGGCCACGGGGCAGGCCAAGCCCGCGTTCCAGCTCGGCTTCACGGCCCTCTCGCTCACCACGCCGCCCGCCGCGCGGTTCGAGTTCACGCCACCGGTCGGCGCGACCCTCACGCAGCAGGCGCTGCCGCAGGGCCTGGCGAAGCACGAGCCCGCCGGTCGCGCTGCCGCCGACGACTCGGCGGCCAAGGCTGCCGCGGCCCACGCCCACGACGGTTCCCCGGGCCCCGAGCCCACCGTGCTCGGCACCGGCTGGGACGCGGTCGTGGTGCTGCCCGCGGGCGCCCTGCCGCCGGAGGTGACAACCTCCCCGATCTTCAGCCAGGTCACCCGCGCCTTCGCCGGTGGCCGGGCGCTGCACACCGCGTTGGTGAACGTGTTCGTGACCGCTGACGGGCGCGTGCTCGCCGGATCCGTGCCGCTCGAGCGGCTGCGCGCCGCGGCAGCCGGCCAGTGACGGCCGATCCCCGGGGTGAGCTCGCGATCGAGACCCGGGGCCTGACCAAACGGTTCGGCCGCCAGGCTGCCGTGGACGGCATCGACCTGGCCGTGCCGCGCGGGGCCGTTTTCGGCTTCCTCGGCCCGAACGGCTCCGGGAAGACCACCACGATCCGGCTCATGCTCGGCCTCGCCGCGGCCACGAGCGGGCAGGTCAGCGTGCTCGGCCACGAGATGCCCCGGCACCTGCGGGAGGTGCTGCCGCGCGTCGGGGCACTGGTCGAGGGACCGGCGTTCTACCCGTTCCTGTCCGGGGCGGCGAACCTGCACCGGATCGATGCGGCCGACCGGCATGCGCCGTCGGCCACCCGTCGGGCCCGGGTGGACAGCGCCCTCGAACGAGTCGGCCTCACGCACGCGGCCGGGAAGAAGGTGCGCGCCTACTCCCTCGGCATGAAGCAACGCCTCGGCATCGCGAACGCCCTGCTCGCACCGCGCGAGCTGCTGGTGCTCGACGAGCCGACCAACGGCCTGGACCCGCAGGGCACGCGCGAGGTGCGCAGCCTGGTCCGGTCCCTGGCCGCCGAGGGCACCACCGTCTTCGTCTCGAGCCATCTGCTCGCCGAGGTCGAGCAGATGTGCACGCACGCCGCCGTGATGAGCGTCGGCAGCCTCGTGGCGCAGGGCACCCTCGACGACCTGCGCCGCGCCGGTGTCTCGCACGTGCGGATCCGCACGCCCGACGTGGACGGCGCCCGGCGGGTGCTCGAGATGCTCGGCCTCGCACCCGAGCCCGTGCTGGATCCGGAGCGCGACCACGTCGGCGACCCGGTGGTCAGCGCGCCGCTGCTGGACCACACCGTCGAGCCCGAGGCGATCGTCGCGGCCCTGGTGGTGGCGAGCGTGCGGGTGCGCGGGTTCGCCGTGGAGCGTGCCAGCCTCGAGGACCGGTTCGTGGCCCTCACCGGAGAAGGGTTCGACATTGCCCAGTGAACAGGCAGTCGCCGTCGCGCGTGCCCGGCCGTCGGCCGGCTGGGCGCTGCTGGCGTCCGAGCTGAGGGTGCTGTTCCGGCGCCGCCGGACCTGGGCGATGCTCGCCGCGCTCGCGGTCATCCCGATCTTGATCGCGGTCGCCGTCCGGCTCTCCTCGACCCCGCCCGCGCCCGGGGAGGGACCGCCGTTCCTCGACCGGGTGACCCAGAACGGTCTGTTCGTCGGGGTCACCGGCCTGGTGGTCTGCATCCCGTTGTTCCTGCCGCTGACCATCGGGGTGGTGGCCGGGGACACCATCGCGGGCGAGGCGAGCCTCGGCACGCTGCGCTACCTGCTGGTGGCCCCGGCCGGGCGGGTCCGGCTGCTCATCGTGAAGTACGTGGGCGCGGCCGCGTTCTGCCTCGCCGCCACCCTCGCCGTCGTCGTGACCGGTGCGGTGATCGGAGGCCTGCTGTTCCCGGTGGGACCGGTGACGCTGCTGAGCGGGGACACGATCGGCGTCGGGGAGTCGGTGCTGCGCGCACTCCTCGTCGCCGCCTACATCACCGTCTCGCTGCTCGGGCTGTCCGCCGTCGGGTTGTTCATCTCGACCCTGACCGACGTGCCGGTGGGCGCGATGGCGGCCACCATCGTGCTGTCCGTCGCGTCGCAGGTCCTGGACTCGCTGACCCAGCTGGCGTGGCTGCACCCGTGGCTGTTCAGCCACCACTGGTTCGACTTCGCCGACCTGCTGCGCCAGCCCATCTCCTGGACCTCGTTCGGCGACAACGCGCTGCTCCAGGCGGGGTACGTGGTCACCTTCGGCGCGCTCGCCTACGGCAGGTTCGCCACCAAGGACGTGCTGTCCTGAGAGGTGGCCTCAGCCCGCGTCGCTGTCAGCCTTCGGTGCGGCCTTCATGTCCTCGTGCCAGACAGCGGTCGCGCCGCTGTGCCCGATCTCGACGGCCTGGACGGTCGTCCCAGTGGTGGCGACGAGGGCACACGCCGCCAGCGCGAATACGACCCAGCGCGGGCCCCGAGCCGGCACGTCGGCCTTGCGTGACTTCCAGGTCCACGCGAGCAGCCCGGCGGCGACGAGGACGAGGGCGATCACCCACGGCAGCAGGCCGTCAGCGAGCTGCGAGTGCTTCTCGATCAGGGCGTCACCCCCGACACGGTGCTCGAGCGCCTCTCCGGACTGGGTCGACAGCGGCACCAGGACGAGCGAGGCCAACGCGAGGGCGAGCGGCAGGACTCCAGCCCACCGCCGGAACGCCGGCCACAGCGCCGCGAGCAGGACCGCCATCGCGGTGACGGGCACGGTCACCTCGGTCGCGTGCACGACGAGGGGATGCAGCGGCAGGCCGGCGATGGTGTCGAACACAGTTCTCCTCAGGGGAGGGGGCGCGCCCGGCGTCCGGGCACGGCACCGATCGCGGTGCCTGGCAAACCTAGCCAGAGGCCCCTGAGAGGTTCCTGAGAATCGCATCCCCGCGCGACTCTCAGGTTTCTCTCAGCGTCACCGGGCCAGGATGATGGTGGCGACAACGATGGGGGAGCCAGCATGAAGGTGCTCGTGGTCGAGGACGAGGTCCGGCTCGCGGAGGCGGTGCAGCGCGGTCTCGCGGCCGAGGGGATGAGTGTGGACATCGTCCACAACGGTGTCGACGGGCTGTGGGCCGCGACCGAGCATCCGTACGACGTCATCGTGCTCGACATCATGCTGCCCCGCCTCAGCGGGTACCGGGTGGTCGAGGAGCTGCGCGAGCGGGGCATCTGGACGCCCGTGCTCATGCTCACCGCCAAGGACGGCGAGCACGACCAGGTCGACGCGTTCGACCTCGGCGCGGACGACTACCTGACCAAGCCGTTCTCGTTCCTCGTCCTGATCGCGCGGCTGCGCGCGCTGATGCGCCGGGGCGCGCCCGAGCGCCCCGTCGTGCAGGCCGCCGGCGACCTGACCCTCGACCCGGCGCGCCGGCGGGTCGCGCGCGGCGGGGTCGAGATCGCGCTGACCCCCCGAGAGTTCGGGCTGCTCGAGTTCCTGATCCGGCACCGCGGCGACGTCGTGACCAAGCCCCAGATCCTCGCCGGCGTATGGGACTCGGCGTACGACGGCGACCCGAACGTCGTGGAGGTCTACGTCGGCTACCTGCGGCGCAAGATCGACGTGCCGTTCGACCGGCACGCCATCGAGACCGTCCGCGGCATGGGCTACCGCCTGGCCGACGACGGCGGGTAGGCGGCGCTAGGCGGCGGAGCAGCCGGCCTGTTGGGGTCTGCGCGGTGCCCGCTGACGGTCTGCTCGCTGACGGCCGGCCCGGTGTCG
Source organism: Pengzhenrongella sp. (assembly GCF_036565025.1). NCBI lineage: Bacteria > Bacillati > Actinomycetota > Actinomycetes > Micrococcales > Pengzhenrongella > Pengzhenrongella sp. Next base: position 15,918 of record NZ_DATCNW010000317.1, on the reverse strand, counting down.
GGCGACGTTCTGCGCTGTGCCGGCCGGCTCAGTCCGCGCCGGCACCGCCCGTCCCCGGACCGTCGAGCAGCCGGTCGAGCTCGGCGCCGGCCTGGTCGGCGCCGGCGTCCGAGAGCCGCTGCAGCTCCAGCAGGTCACCCGCGACGACGGCCCTGCGGGTGAGCAACCGGCCGGCATGCAGGGAGCCCTCGTCCAGGAGCTCGTTCAGCTCGTCGAGGTCCCCGCGTTCGTCCGCGAGGTCGGCCAGCCGGTCCAGGGCCTTCTCGTTGCCCTCGTCGGCCAGCGCTCGCAGGGTGTCCCGATCGGCATCGAGGTTCGTCATGCTCCTATGCTGCGCCTTCGCTTGCCCGGCCGCCCCGGAACCGTCGAGCCGATCACGATCCGCACGCTGCGGGCGCCCTGCCTGTGGATGGAGCTCGGCTGTGGATGACCCGAGCGTCGGCCGGACCAGCGACTTACGGTCGGGTCTCCAGCGCTGAGGAGACGACCGTGGACCCCATCGATGATCCCCGAACGACGGCTTGGCTCGACCAGCAGGAACAACTGGTCGCGGACGACATTCGCGAGTACGGAGTGCACATCGTCTACGTGCTGCCGGACCCGCCGCACAAGCAGACCTCGATCGCGTACACCGTCGGCCTTTTCGGCATCGGCCACCCTGAGCTCGTGGCGCTCGGCCTGTGCCAGCATGATGCGTCGTCGCTCCTCAACGACGTGGCGTCACGCATTCGTCGGGGCAGCAAGCTCATCCCCGGAGAGCTCCTCACCTTCGGCAGGTGGTTCCATCGCGTCACCATCGAGGAGTCGCCGAACCCCGGTGAGATCGTCTTCACCGCGAATCGGCACTATCAGCGGCCGGCGTCGGCCTCCGTGCGCGCGCTGCAGCTGACCTACGACGACATGGCCGGGCGCTTCCCCTGGGACCACGGCTACGACGTTGCCGCGTGGATCCAGCCACGGCCGGGCAGCTTCACTGCGTGAGGCCGCACGGCCTCCGGGCCGGGCACACTGTCCCGTGTGCAACGCCACCGCCCTCCGCCCAGTGACGCAGCACTGCTCGGTCGACTCGCAGACCCCGATGCGCCGCGAACTGGGAGTTGTTGTCCTATTTCGGGCGGTTTGACGACAACAACTCCCAGTTCGATGACTATGGGGCGGCCATCGGGAGAGGAGGGGGCGGGGCGGTGACGACTCGGGGACTCAGTCGGCGAGGGACGTGGTCGTCGTGAGGGCGGCGGCTACCGCGGTGAGGTAGGCGTTGGCGACGCTGAACGGCGCGAGCCCCGTGGCCTCGACGCCGGAGAAGTCGTTCTCCTCGTGCGCGAGGACGGCCGCGAGCACCGGCCCGTACGGCCCGTACTGGGTGAGGATGGCGTCCCCGACGTCGTCCGACACCCCGGCGCGCGCGATGAGTTCCGCCGGGTCGACCTGCAGCTGCGAGGCGACGGCGGACAGCAGGCCGACGGTGTACCCGGCATCGCTTCGGGTGATCGTCCGGCAGGTCAGGGCGCGGGTCAGCACGAACCAGAGGCCGGCGCTCGAGTGGCCCCGTGCGTCGATCAGCGAGGCGGTCGCGATGGCGGCGAGCGGCTTGGGGCCGAGCATCGTGACGGCCTGCCGCACCGAGTCGATGCGGCGCCTCGGGGCCATGGCGCTGGAGTTCACCAGGCTGAGCACCCGCAGCGCCAGCTCGGGGTCGGCGCCGATCACCGTGACCACCGAGACCAGGTCGACCTGGTCGGCGCTCAGCAGCGCCATGAGCTCGAGGCACTGGATCTGGCCGGCGGTGAACGTGCGCGGCAGGGTGGGCGCGTCCCGCAGGAAGAGCGGGCCCTGGAGCAGGGCGATCCCGGCGGCCGTGGCGAAGTTGACGGCGGCCGAGCTGGTGACGCGCTCGGCGATCACCGGGGTGCCGAGCTCGCTGGCCCGGTCGACGGCGTGCGCGGCCGGCTCGAACCCGCGGCCCAGGTCGACCTTGACGAAGTCGACGTGCGGGAGCAAGCGGTCGGTGTTGACGCCCGGCGCGTAGTCGGTCAGCGCCAGCCCGACACCCTCACCGTGCAGCCGCTCCAGGTGCGAGTCGGCGTCGGACCGGTCGGTGAAGAGGCGCGGGACCTCGAGCACAAGGCCACCGCCCGGGGTCGCGGGGACCGGCGCCCTGCCCATGAGCATCCCCGCGGTGGCGCGGACGAAGGCCACGTCCTCGTGCACGAGCGCGGTGAGGTCGAGCTCGCCGTATCGGCCGTGCACGAGCTCGTCGAGCTGGTCCCCGAGGTGCGCGATCGGCATCGGCGCGCGGACCGCGACGTGCACGGCATATCCGTGCACCGACCGGTCGGGGCGCACCACCGGCTGGCGGTGCACGGTGATCTCGGACGTCTGCGACGACGTGAGCGCGGTGGGCGTGAACGGGTAGGTCGTCATGGCGATCCTCGTCGAGCCGGGGGTGGGTTTGAAGGCTCCATCGGCACCGTCCGCGGTCGTGTGAGGACTTGGCCGCGACCCGGTCGTCCGCCCGGCAGGCACCCAGCCGGGCGTTACGGTGCGGGCACTGCCTGCGGCAGGTGTCCGTCCACGTGGTAGCCGGTCGACAGCGGTCCGCCCACGCGACCGAGCACCCGCTCGACGATGCAGGTCAGCGCCTGACCGTCGCCCCCGACCGCGGCCGCGTGAGCGGAGGTCAGCTCCTGCAGCAGGCCGGTGTCGAGCCGCTCGAGCTCGCGGGCCAGCCACTTGCCCGTACCGAGCCACCGGCCCTGCGCCAGCAGCGCCATCTCGCACGTGGCGGTCAGCACCTCGTTCGCGATGAAGACCAGCTCGGGGCCCCGAGCCGCGCCGCGCAGGTCGTCCAGCAGGTCGCTGAGCCCGTAGCGCCGCGCGGCCCACTCGTCCTCGCCCACGGGCGGTGGTCCCGCGGCCAGCCGCCGCCGGGCCTCGGTCCGGACGCGCTCGGCACCGCCCTCGACGGAGACGAGCTGGACTCCCTCGGCGCACATCCGCAGCAGCGGCGGCCGGCGGGCGGCCGCGTCGAGGTCCCAGTAGTGCCGGCACGACGACGGCGTGTGCACGAAGAGCTCGACGAGCCAGCCCTGCGACGTGGTCGTCTCGCGGAACACCGCGGCTCCGTCGCCGCGGACGACGACGATGTCCAGATCGGACGTGCTGGTCTGCCTGGCGCCGGTGGCGCTGCTGCCACCGAGGAAGGCGGCCACCGCATCGGGGAAGCGAGCGGCGACGAGTGCGACGGCGATCTCGGCTGGGGTCATCGTGCCACTGTGCCTCGCCCGGCTCGACGGCGCGCTCTCGTCCCATCGGCCCGGCCGCCGTGCTCGGCCGGTGTACGGGGCGGGGCGGTCGGAGCTCGCTACCCGAGCGGCAGCGTGACCCGGAACCGTGCGCCACCGAGCTCGGTGTCACCTGCCACGATGACGGTTCCGCCGTGCGCGGCGACGATCTCCGCCACGATCGCCAACCCGAGCCCGGAACCGCCGACCGCGCGGTCACGGCCCTCGTCCAGGCGCACGAACCGGTCGAACACCCTGGCCCGCTGGTCCGGTGGGACGCCCGCGCCGTCGTCGGACACCTCGAGGATCGCGGTCCTGTCCCGGCCGGGCCGCACGCGCACCGCCACGCGGGACTCGGCGTGCAGCGCCGCGTTGTCGGCGAGGTTGCGCACCACGCGCGCCAGCTTCTGGCGGTCGCCGTTCACCCGGACCGGGGTGATGTCGGTCCGGACCACGAGCCCGTTGGCCTCCCGCAGCCGGTGCGCCTCCGCGCCGGCGAGGTCGTCCAGGTCGACGTCCTCGTGGTGCACCAGGATCCCGCGCTCGTCTGCCTTCGCGAGGGTGAGCAGGTCGTCCACCAGGTACTGCATCCGGACCGTCTCGGCGAGGACGTCGCGCGTGGTCCGCTCCCAGTCGGTCGTCGTCGGGTTCAGGGCGGCCACCTCGACCTCGGCGCGCAGCGCCGCGAGGGGGCTGCGCAGCTCGTGGCTCGCATCTGAGACGAACCGGCGCTGCGCGTGCTGGGACGCGTCAAGGCGTGCGAGCATCTCGTTCATCGTCTCGGCGAGCCTGGCGACCTCGTCGCCCGTCGTGGGGACCGGGACGCGGGCCGAGAGGTCGGCGCCGCTGATCCCCGCGGTGCGTCGCCGGATTTCCTCCACCGGCCGCAGCGCGCGACCGGAGAGCACGTAGGTGACCACGCCCACCAGGAGGAGCAGGATCGGGCAGCCGATCGCCAGCAACGTGGTGACCTTCGCGACGGCGTCCTCGCCCAGCCCGACCGACTGCGCGACGACGACCGTGTCGGCGCCGCTGACCCCGGCCACACCGAGCGCGACCACGGCGTACTCGTCCTTGCCCTCACCGTCGGGGAGGCTGTTCAACCGCGCGGTCGCGACCTTCCCCGCGCGCGGGGTGAGGCGGGTCAGCGGAGGCTCGTCCCGGATGCCAGGCCCTGCCGCGACGACCCGGCCGCGGTACAGGACCTGCACGAGGGCGGACTCGCCGGGCACCCGTTGCAGGCTCAGCGCAGGGGTCACCCTGCCGTCCTTCACCAGTTCCGCAGCGGTGTCCTGGGCATGGGCCGTCGCGGTGCCGATCGCGTTGGCGTGCACCGAGCGCTCGAGCAGGACGACGAGGCTGACCGACGTGATGAGCAGGGCGACCGCAACCACCGCGACGGCTGCGGCGGTCGAGTGGGCCCGCACGCCGGCAGGTCGCCGACGAGTTCGACGAGGTGCGCGGGGGCGCGGGGTTCGGATGGGTGACCTCATCTGCCCAGCGTAGGAGCGGAGACTACCGATCACGGTCAGCAAGGTTCCGTCACCCGAGGTAGATCCCGGCGATCACCAGAGCCGCCCAGGTGCCGGCGGCGGCGATCAGGAAGCGGTCCCGGGTGAGCAGCCGTTCGGGTTGCTCTCCGTCTCCCTCCGAGACCAGCAGCGAGTACCGCAGCAGCACGGCGAGGAACGGCAGTAGGGAGGCGTTGATCAGGGGCTTGTCGATGTCGAGGCCGACGTACCGGAACGCCCACAGGGCGTAGCCCATCAGGGTTCCGGTCAGGGACACCGTCATGACCTGCTGCAGCCAGGAGGCGGGGTAGGCGTCCAGCGTGGTTCGCGCGTGCGTGCCCGTGGGGTCGCGCCCCTGCTCGGCGGCCCGTTTGGCGGTCACCAGGAACAGCGAGCCGAAGAGGGCCACGAGCAGGAACCAGTTCGACAGCTGGACCCCGGTGGCCACCCCGCCACCCGCCGCGCGAAGCAGGAAGCAGCCCGCGACCACGAGGATGTCCAGCACCGGCACCTGCTTGAGCCGCAGGCTGTGCAGGGCGGTCAGGGCGAGGTACGCGCCGACCATGGCCGTGAAGGCCCAGCCCAGCGACAGGGCGATCGCCATGGCGCCGACGCCGCAGACCAGCCCGGCGATCACGGCGGCACGGGGGGTGATGAGGCCCGCGGCGACCGGGCGCCGCGACTTGACCGGGTGCAGGCGATCGGCCGGGGCGTCGACGGCGTCGTTCACGAAGTACGTCGCGATCGCGGCCAGCGTGAAGGACCCGACAGCCAGCAGTGCCAGCAGATCGATCCGCGGCTTGAGCAGCATTCCCGCGGCGGTCGGGGCCGCGAGCACGAGGCCGTTCTTCAGCCACTGGCGGGGTCGAGCCGTGACGACGAACGGCTCGATCGCGTGCCACAGTCTCCAGCCCGGCCCGCGCGCGCTCGCGGCCGGTGGCACGCCGTCGCCGCGGCTCGGTTCGAGCCCGGCCCCATGCCGATCGACCAGGGTGGACATCGTGATCACCTTTCGAATTCGTTGGTCTGGCTGCTCAGCGCAGGGTGAGATAGAAGAAGTCGCGCTGGTCCGGCGCGAGGTAACGGTCGGCGGGGCGGTCGAAGGTCGGCAGCAGGTTCGTCGGTACGACCCGACCCGTCGGTGCGGGGGCCCAGGACGCGAACGAGACCGTGCTCGGGTGGATGTCAAGCTCCATGCCCCGCACGGCTCCGGCGTCGGCGAGCGCGGTCGCCAGCGCGCGCAGGGTGAGCTCCGGCCCGCCCACGTACACTAGGTCCCCGGCGCGGTCGGTGCCGATCCCGGACCGCCAGGTGTATTGGTACTGGTTGCGGGCGTTCCCCCACTGCGCCCCCTTGTTCGAGGCCAGGCCCGGCACCGGCCGGCCGCCGTCCACGATCAGGGCGAGGTTCTGCCGGACGGCGACGACGTGGGAGGTCATGGACACGTCCCGGCCCCACTGCCCGACGGTCGCCCGGCCGGCGTCGTCGATCACGACCGAAGCTGCACCGACCCGAAGTGGCCGCGCGGTGCGTCCGGCCAGGTAGAAACCGCCGCGGGCGCCGGCCATCTTCCAGCCGGAGTTGAACGTCGCGACCAGGGCCGGGACGTCGGCGGTGGCGACCCGGGCGGCACTGGGCCAGCGTGCGCCGGCCGGCTCAACGGTCCCGGGCACCAGGTGGGCCCTGGTGTCCCCGGCACGGATCCAGGCCACGCCGGCGACGACGCTCGGGTGTGCAGGGTCGGGGCGCACGAAGGTGGTGTAGATCGCGGGCAAGCCCGCGGGGTCGCGGCGTCCGGCCACCCACGCGCCCTCCGCGCGCACCGGGGTGTGCCCGGCGAGCAGCGGAAGCGCCGCGGGTGCGCGGACGGCCGCGCGCACGCCCGCGGCGGGAGCTGCCGGAAGGGCCGCCGGGTCCGGGGCCGAACCTCGCGGTGCGTGGCTGGAGTAGTACCAGTTCTCGATGCGGTCCACGAGGCCGTTGCCGCCGTGGTCCCGGACCCACTCGACCGAGCGGACCTGGAAGGGGGCGCTGCCCGGGTACGTGAGAGCGCGCACGTAGGAGCCGCCGGTGAGCAGGACCAGCAGCACGACGACGAACGCGATCAGCCGTCGCACGGTGAGACGCCTGCGGTTCGCGGGCGGCGTCGGGCGCTCGTCCCGTGTCGGGGAGGCAGGGCTCGCCGCGGGAGCGGTCATGCGCTCGATGGTCATCGCGCTCTCCTCGGGAGGTCTCGCGTTGTTGATGTCACTTTCCGCCTCGATCGCTGAGGAGGTGCTGAGAGGCGCGCCTCAGAGCGGCAGGCGCCGGAATACCGCCCGGGGCAGGTGCCGCAGGACGGACATCACCCACCGCAGGGCCGGCGGCGACCACACGGTCGACCGCCCCGACCGCAGCCCGGCGACGATGATGTCGGCGACCTGCTCGGGGGACTGCGCCAGCGGCGCCGCCCGGAGCCCGGCCGTCATCGCGGACCGGACGAAACCGGGCCGAACGACGAGGACCTGCACGCCGTCCACCGCGAGCGCGTCACCGAGCCCGGTGTAGAAGGCGTCCAGGCCGGCCTTGGTGGAGCCGTAGACGAAGTTGGACCGGCGCGGACGCTCGGCCGCGACCGAGGACATCGCGACGATCGCGCCGTGCCCCTGCGCGCGCATCCGCATCGCGAGCAGGACCCCGCACCCGACCGCGGCCGCGTAGTTGACCTGCACCAGGTCGAGCGCGGCGTCGAGGTCCTGCCAGGCGTGCTCCTGGTCACCGAGCAGGCCGAACGCCACCAGCACGACGTCGATGTCCCCGCCGGCCTCGAACGCGGACGTGATCGCGTCGCTGTAGGACGCGCGGTCGGTCGCGTCGAAGTCGACCTCGGTGGCGAGCAGGCCGAGTTCCGTGAGGGCCTTGGCGGCCGCCGTTCGGCGCTCGCTCGGGCGGGCCGCCAGGGTGACCTCCACGGCGGGTCGCGCCGTGGCCAGCTTGACGACAGCCGCGCGGGCGATGTCGGAGGTGCCCCCTAGGACGAGCACCCGTTGCACGTTCCCCACGGCGTCCTTCATGGCTCTCCGCGGCTCCGGCGCGGTCCGTGCGCCACGATGCGCCGGTCGTGCGCAGGGTCGGCGGTTGCGAGTGACTCCTCGGGTGCGAACACGAACCGGCGGAACGCCCAGAACCGCAGGGCGGTCGCCAGGGCCATGCCGACGACGTTCGCCGCGAGGTTGTCCGCGAGGGCCGAGGTCAGGCCGAGCACGTGGTGGGACAGCCAGAGGCAGGCTACCTGCACCAGGGCCGCCGCGACGCTGATCGCCACGAACCTGGCGACCGCTCCGGCGGTGTTCCGGCGCAGCGCGTCGGGCCAGGTGTAGTAGCGGCTGCCGAGGTAGGCGACCGTGATCGCCACGACGCTGGACAGGGCCTTGGCCGCCAGCGGATCCATCCGCAGGACGAGCAGGGCGAGGTTGAAGACGGCGACGTCGGCCAGGTAGGCGGCCACGCCGGTCAGCGCGAACCGCACGAGCTCGCTGGACCGGCGACCCGTGGGGGGAAGGGTCGGGGGCGGAGTGGTCAGGCGCCGGTATCGGCGGACCCGGACCGGGACGTCGGCGAGCGCGAGGCTCGGGACGTCGCTGCGACTGTCGGTGTACACCCAGACCTCCCCGGGCCCGAGCCGCGCGACGAGGTCGGCGATCCGGGCCGCCTTGTCGTGGCCCCGGCAGTTCGGCCCCGACCGCTCGCCGGTCAGGCGCCCGGCCGCCCCTGCCAGCTCGGTCGCGAGCACGTGCTGCGCGCCGAGGAGCTCTCCCAGGACCCGCACGTACAGCCCCGGCGAGGCCGAGGCCAGCACGAGCACATCGCCGCGGCCCCGGTGCCACGCCCACCGTTCCAGGGAGTCCGGCCGGCACCCACGCTCGAGCACGATCTGGGCGTACCGGGCCGCGCTGGCCTCGACGTCGGTGCTCCGGCGGCCCGCGAGGAAACGCCGCAGCAACGCGTCCTTGAGCGCGGCGCGCCGCCCCCCGCCGCGCACGACGTCGACCGCGACGCGCAGCAGGACGGCGGGCAGGTCGCGGCGCCGGACCAGGGTCCGCAGGAACGGCACCAGGGTGTCCGACCTCGTCAGCGTGCGGTCGACGTCCCACACGACGAGCCGCTGGGTTGCGCGCACGGGACCTCCTTCCACCTCGTGGGCCTCAGTCCGTCGGGCGCCAGGCACGGGCCGCCCGTGACCCGCTGAGCAGGGGGTCGACGACGATCACCGCCCCGAGGATCGCGACGGCGATCGCGACGGACGCGCTGACGTCGGTGAGCCAGTGGTACCCAAGGTACAGCCGGCTGAGCGCGATCAGCGCCGTCCCGACCGCGCTCGCGGCCAGGCCCACTACCGCGACCCACACCGTCGGGCGCGATGACCACCACAGGTAGGCGCACACGAGCAGGAACGTCGCCGCGCCGACGGTGTGCCCGGACGGGAAGGCGAAGTTCGCCTCGAAGGGCGCGATCATGTCGGCCGTCGGCGGCCGGGACCGTGAGACGAGCACCTTCACGCCCGACGACGTCGCCATGGCGATCCCCATGGGGCCGCCCAGCAGCAGCCCCGACCGAACGCCCCGGGTCCGCCACACCAGCACCACGATGACGACGAGCACGATCGCCGAGAGCACGACCGGGTCCGCGAACGAGGAGATGCGCGCGAAGGTGGCCGTGGTGGCTCCCGTGCGCCGGGCCATCAGCCAGCCGAGCACGGGGGAGTCCAGTGTGCTCAGGTCGTCCCGTTCGAGGACGCCGTCGAGCAGCCCGGCGAACATCGCGAGGCCCGCGAGAACGAGGACGCCGCCCGCGATCAGCGTGCGGCCCTGGCTCGTCCGGGCGTGCTCGGTGAGCGAGCGCCAGCTGCGGGCAGGCCGGGGCAGGACGCGCGGGCCGAGCTCCCCCTGCGATTGCGTCATCAGCCGATTGTCCGCCAGCGCGCCTGAGAGCGACCTGAGAGGGCGGATCGCGGGAAAGCCACGGTCCGCGCCTAGGCTCCGGGGATGGGTACACCTGTCGCAATCGTCGAGGACGACGCCCGGCTGCGCGACCTGTTGCGCCGCGGCCTCACCGACGCCGGCTTCACGGTGGTCCTGGCGGTGGCGACCGGCGGGGAGCTGCTCGCCGGCATCGGGGCGTCCGGTGCGGTGCTGCTCGTCGCGGACATCGGGCTGCCGGACGCGGACGGTCGCGACGTCGTCGCCGCCCTGCGGGCCGGCGGCTCGAGCGTCGGGGTGCTGATGCTCACCGCGCGCGAGGGGCTGGTGGACCGCCTCTCCGGCTTCCACGCGGGCGTCGACGACTACCTCGCCAAGCCCTTCGCGTTCGCCGAGCTCGTGGTCCGGCTCGAGGCGTTGGCGCGCCGGTCGCCCGAGGCGGAGCCCCCGCAGGCCGGCAGCCTGCGGCTCGAACCGGGCGCCCATGCCGCCGCGTTCGACGAGCGTCGGGTCTCGCTGACCCCGACCGAGTTCCGGCTGCTCGCGCGGCTCGTCGCGCACCGCGGTCAGGTGGTTCGGCGGCACAGCCTGGTTGCCGCGGGCTGGCCGGACGGCGCGATCGTGCACGACAACACCCTCGACGCGTACATCGCGCGGCTGCGCCGCAAGCTGCGCGAGCTGGACCCGGGGATCGCGCTGGCGACGGCTCGCGGCGTCGGGTACAAGGTCGAGTGATGCGCTCGCGGCTGACGGTCACCACCGTGCTCGCCGTCCTGGTCGGGCTCCTGTTGCTCACGGGGGGCTTCGCCCTGCTGCTGTCCGCGTCGCTCGACCGGGACGCCGACGCCACGCTCAAGGCCCGGGCCGAGGCCGTCCTCGCCAGCGTCACCCTGCACGGCGAGCGGGTCGTGGTCACCGAGAACCCGAGCGACGAGACGCTCGACTCGGTCACCTGGGTGCTGGGTCGCGGCCGCTCGGTCGTGCTCGCGCCCCCGGCGTCCATTGTCGCCCTGACCGACGTCGTCCCGTTGGCGGGGGTCGCCGGGCCCACGTTCGCGAACGTCTCGCCGCGCACCCGGCTGCTCGCCGTGCCGGTGCCGGGCGCGGCGCCGAACAGCGCGACCGTCGTCGTGAGCATCTCCCTCGAGGCGTACCAGCGCACCCGCCAGATCGCGCTGCTCTCCGCGCTGGTGCTGGACCTCGCGATCGTCCTGGTGCTCGCGGTGGTGACCCGGTGGCTGGTGGGCGCCGCCCTGCGGCCGGTCGACCGGATGACCCGGCAGGCCCAGGACTGGCTCGCGCACGACGTCGACCGCCGGTTCGAGGTCCCGGCTCCGGTCCGCGACGAGATCGGCCGGTTGGGGTCGACGCTCAACGACCTGCTCGGACGGCTCGGCGCGAGCCTGCGCCACGAACGCCGGCTCACCGAGGAGATCGCGCACGAGCTGCGAACTCCGCTCGCCCGAGCGCGCGCCGAGGCCGAGGTGTCGGGCTACAGCGCCGACGTCGGCACGCTCCGGGCGGCCCTGGCGGCGGTGGTCGTCGACATCGACGAGCTGAGCGCGACGGTGGACACCCTCCTGCGCTCGACCCGGGAGCCCGTGGCCCAGGGTGCCCGCACGGTGGTGGCGGACGCGGTGCGCGCGGCCCTCGACGCCGTCCACCCGCCCGAGTACGTCGTGGTCGAGGTGGCCGATGCCCCGGGGCCCGTGCCGTCCGGCCTGGCCGTGGCGTGCGAGGAGTCCTTGGTGCGCCGCATCCTCGCGCCGCAGCTCGAGAACGCGGCCCGGCACGCCGCGACCCGGATCCGGGTCGGCTGGTCCCTCGCCGGGGACCGGGTGCTGCTCGAGGTGCTCGATGACGGGCCGGGGCTGGACGCCGACGAGACCGACCGGGTCTTCGGCCCCGGCGAGCGCGGGCGCGGCGCCGCCGGGACACCCGGCTCCGGACTCGGGCTGGCGCTCGCGCGACGCCTGGCCCGGTCCTGCGGGGGCGACGTGACCGCACGGGCCGGCCCCGGCGGCCGCTTCACGACGTCGCTCCCGGTCGGGTAGCACGACCTTGTAGAACGGTCGGGTAGTGCGGCGGCCGTCCGCCGGGCGACTGCGCCGAACGAGGTGGTCAGGTCATTTTCAGGTGCGCCGTGTGACCCTCGGGCCTATGACCAACTCCACGACATCGACGCTCTCGCAGCCGGAGGCTCGGCCGACCCGCCGCCAGCTGCTCAACAAAGTCCCCGAGGTCACCGCCTACTTCTGGGTGATCAAGGTGATGGCCACCACGGTCGGGGAGACGGCCGCCGACTTCCTCGGCGTCAACCTGAACCTGGGGCTGACCAACACGACGTACCTGATGGGCGCCCTGCTCGCCGTCGCACTGGTCATCCAGTTCCGCCTGAAGAAGTACGTGCCCGGGATCTACTGGCTCGCCGTGGTCCTGATCAGCATCGTCGGCACGCTGATCACCGACAACCTGGTGGACAACTTCGGGGTGCCGCTGACCACCACGACGATCGTGTTCGCCATCGCGCTCGCGGTCACCTTCGCCGCCTGGTTCGCGAGCGAGAAGACGCTCTCGATCCACTCGATCGTCACGAGCCGCCGGGAGGGCTTCTACTGGCTGGCGATCCTGTTCACCTTCGCCCTGGGCACGGCGGCCGGCGACATGGTCGCGGAAGGGCTCAACCTCGGCTTCTGGATCTCGGCCGTGATGTTCGCCGGGCTCATCCTCGCGGTGGCGATCGCCCATCGCCGGTTCGGGCTTGGCGCGGTGCTCTCGTTCTGGATCGCGTACGTGCTGACCCGCCCGCTGGGCGCCTCCCTCGGCGACTACCTGTCTCAGCCCAAGGCCGACGGCGGTCTCGCGCTCGGCACGATCGTCACGAGCGCGCTCTTCCTGGTCACGATCCTCGCCCTGGTCGTCTTCCTCGCGGTGACCCGCAAGGACGTCACCGCGCCGACCGTGGAATCGGACCCGGCCGAGAAGGAGTACGCGGCACACTTGACGTCATGACGGTCCGCGGGTGAGCCACTGGCTGGTCGGCCTGGTGATCGCCATCGCCATGATGGCGATCACCTGGGGCGCCCTGATGCTGCTCGCCCGGCACCTGCCCGAGGGCACTGCCAAGGAGCTGGCCCGGTTCCTGCCGGCCTGCCTCACCACGATGCGGCGGCTGCGCCGGCACCCGGCCGTGCCGCGCCGGGCCCGGATCGCGGTGGGGTTCGCCGGGCTGTGGGTGCTGTCGCCGATCGACCTGATCCCGGAGTTCCTGCCGGTCATCGGACCGCTCGACGACGTGGTCGTCGTGGCGCTCGCGCTGCGCTACGCGGCCCGCACCGTCCCGCGCGACGTGCTGCTCGAGGCGTGGCCCGGCGACCCGCGGCTGATGGAACGCCTGCTCGGCTGAACCCTCCGGGTGGCGACGTCGATCAGGACGTCCAGGCGAGCCCGAGCACCGAGGAGATCGTGCGCACGACGCCGTTCTCGGCGTTCGACGGCGCGAGGTAGCGGGCCCGGGCGCGCAGCTCCGGGTGGGCGTTCTCCATCGCGAAGGAGTACTCCGCGGCGTCCATCATCTCCAGGTCGTTCAGGAAGTCGCCGAACACCATGGTCTGGGCCGCGGTGATGCCCAGGGCCTGCTGGAGATGGCGGATGCCCTCGCCCTTGTTGGCGCTCAGGTTCATCACGTCGACCCAGTGCCGGCCCGAGACCACGACCCGGTGGGTGTCGCGGAAGTTCGCGAGCGCGGGCGCGGTGGTCGCCTCGGCGGAGCCGAAGTCGAAGACGGCGACCTTGAGCACGTCGTCGTCGTCCACCGCGAGCAGGTCGTCGACCACCTGCAGCCGCGCGTAGTACTTGTCCACCTCGGCGCGGAACGGCGGGTCGTTTCGCTCGATGTAGGCCGAGCGCTTGCCGCACAGCACCGCACCGGCATCGACGCCTGACGCCGCGAGCTCGCGCACCGCGACGACGAGCCGCCGGGCCGCGTCGGGCTCGAGGCAGTCCGAGCTGATCTCCGCACCGCGCCGGACCACGTAGGTGCCGTTCTCGGCGATGAACACGACGTCGTCGGCGACGTCCCGGAAGCGGTTCAGCAGGTTGCCGTACTGCCGCCCGCTCGCCGGGCAGAACACGATGCCCCGGCGGCTGAGCTCGCGCACCATCGGCCACAGGTGGTCGTGCAGCTCGTCGAAGTCGTCGAGCAGGGTGCCGTCCATGTCCGCCGCGATCAGCCGGATGTCCGGGCGCGGGTCGAACAGCGCGGGATCGAGCGGGGCCGGAGCGGGGGAGGTCACCCCCGGATTCTCCCAGACCCGACACACCGAGCCCCCGTGACCACTCGGCGACGGATCCCCTGCTCGCGGCGAAATGACGAACTCACGGCTGACGGGCCGGCCGACTGACCGACTGGCGGACTGGCTCGCGGGCCGTCGGCGAGCTGGACGGCGGGTCGGCCCTTCAATCCGGTGACGCGGGCTCAGGGCACGCGCCGATTTCGGCGGCGTTTCACTTGGCTTGGGTGCGACCGGTCGAGGACATCCGAGTCCGGGTGGAGGAGATCTCGGGCGCGCGGCTGGACCGCCGGGTCCCCGAACCGGCGACCCACGACGAGGTCGCGCACCTCGCGCGCACCATGAACGCGATGCTCGACCGGCTCTCGGCATCGGCCGAGCGGCAGCGCCGGTTCGTCGCGGACGCGTCCCACGAGCTGCGGGGACCGCTCGCCCGGATCCGCTCGGAGCTCGAGGCGGACATCGCCCATCCGGCGACCGCGGACCTCCCGGCCACCCATCGCAGCGTGCTGGCGGAGGCGCTCAACCTGCAGCGGCTGGTGGCGGACCTGCTGCTGCTGGCGCGCGGGGACCGGGGGCGCGCTCGACGTCGTGCGGCCCGATCCGGTGGACCTGGATGACGTCGTCGAGTTGGTGGCCCGCGGCCTGCGGGCGAACGGCACCGTGGTGCCCGACACCCGCGGGGTGCACCCGGTCCAGGTGACCGGGGACGGGCAGCAGCTCGCCCGGGCGGTCGCGAACCTGCTGGACAACGCGGTACGGCACGCCCGCAGCGTCGTCACCGTCACGCTGTCGCAGGCGCCGGACGGTCGCGCGACGCTCGCCGTGCTCGACGACGGTCCGGGGATCCCCGCGGACCGTCGCGAGGTGGTCTTCGAGCGCTTCACCCGGTTGGACGACGCGCGCTCGGCGTCGGACGGGGGAGCGGGCCTCGGGCTGGCGATCGCGCGGGAGATCGCCGAACGCCACCACGGCACGCTCGAGCTCGACGTCGGGCATGCGCCGGGCTCGCGTTTCGTGCTCACGCTGCCGACGAGTCGTGTCAGATAGCGGATGAAAGCCGCTCAAAAGCGGCGCGGGAGCGTCGATGGGGAGCAGGACTGCCCGGCGTTCCTGACATGAGGACAACCACGATGTCGAACTCCCCCGTATATGACGCAGCCCGACGCAAGAGCTCGGTGCGGCTCAAGCTGTTCGCGCTGGCCGGCGTCGGGATACTGACCGCGCTCGCGGCCAGCGCGCTGGGGCTCACCGGCCTGGCGCGGGTGGACTCCGACGTGGTTACCCTGGACCTGCACGTCGCGCGACCGTTCTCCGACTTCGCGAACCTGCGGGACGCCGAGGGGGACAGCCGCGTCAACGTGTGGACCTACGTCGCCGCGACGTCGGCGAAGGAGCGCGCCGGGGTCGCCGACGAGATCACGATCTCGGACGCGGCAGTGCACGACGCCGTCGCGGCGTATCTGGCCGACCATGGCGGTGCGGGCGACGAGCAGACAAAGGCGATGAACACGTTCGCGTCCGACTTCGAGGCCTGGAAGAAGGCGCGGGACACCGTCGTGCGACCGGCGGCCGACGCCGGGGACACCGCGGCCGCGTACGCGGCCATGAGCGGTCCGCTCAACGCCGCGAACGAGGCAATGGGCCTCCCGCTCGACAGCCTCTTCACGGCCGAGCAGAAGCAGGAGGCGGCCGTCGCCGCGCAGGCGCAGGCCACCTATCACCAGGTCCGGGTCCGGCTGGCGGTCGCCGTGGGAGTTGGCCTGCTGCTCGCCGTCGCCGCGGCGTGGTTCCTGACGAGGCAGCTGCTCGGCACGATCGCCGTCGTGCGCGAGTCGCTCGCGCGGCTCGCGGCGCGGGACCTGACGTGGCG